>DATHUY010000034.1 GCA_035461765.1 Longimicrobiales bacterium | reverse complement strand
CACCGGTCCGCCGTCCAGGGGAACCTTCTTGAGGCGATCGTCATTCGTTAGGAACGCGACCCACCGCCCATCCGGCGAGACGAACGCGCTCAGTGCGCCCTCCGTGTTGGGTATCGGGCGTGCGTTCAGTTCGTTGATGTTTCGAACGAAAACCCGGCGCTGCGTCTCCGGAGAACCCGGGTAGACGAGCCGTTCGCCGTCGGGCGTGAGTGCCGGTGAACGGCCGATGCCCGCATCCGGTATGGGCGCTACGGCAAAGAACGAGGTGACCGGGGGCGTCTCGACGATGTCGCGTCCTCCCGGCCACAGCATCAAAGCGGCCGCGCCAACAGCAAAGACGCCGAGCACCGCTACCGCTCGCCTGGATAGCCGTTCGGGGCCGGCTTCGACCGATGATCCCGCGAGGGCCGCGGCGAAGTGGCCCGCACTCGGAAAGCGGTCGACCGGCAGCCGTTCCAGAGCGCGCTCAACCGCCAGCGCCACGCGAGGTGGAACGCTCTCACGCAGCACACGAACGGGCGTGGGTCGCTCGCTGACGCGCTTGGCAAGAACTGCCTGTGCGTTCGACGCTGAGTGCGGTGGCTCGCCCGTCAGCATTTCGTAGGTAACGGCACCCAGCGCGTACACGTCGGCGCTCGCGTCGACACCGCCATCTCCCGATACCTGCTCCGGCGCCATGTATTGCGGAGTGCCGAGGTGGAATCCGGTTCTCGTAAACCGTGCGCCGCCGGCATGCGATGCTGCGAACGCAATACCGAAATCGGCCACCAGGGGCTGGCCCGCGTGGAGCAGAATGTTCTCCGGCTTCAGGTCACGGTGCACCACGCCCTGTGCATGGGCGTACTCGAGCGCACTCGCCACGCCGAGCGCGATGTGCACGGCCTCATCGAGCGGCAGCGGAGACTGCCGCTGCAAACGCTGCCGCAGGGTCTCCCCCGCGATGAACGGCATGACGTAGAACAGCAGCCCGTCGCCTGCGCCGGAGTCGAAGAGCGGAAGCAGGTTCGGATGATTCAGACGCGCCGCTGTCCTGATCTCGGTGAGGAACCGCTTTGCACCGGCGTCCGAATCGAGGGCCGCTCCGAGCGCGGGATCGAGCACCTTCACGGCCACGGTGCGATCGTGCCGGGCGTCGTGCGCACGGTAGACGATGGCCATGCCACCGCGCGCCACACGCGACTCCAGGCGGTATGCGTCGCCGAGCAATCGCTGGATTCGCTCGCGCAGCTGCGCGTCGTCGTCGTGATCGGTCGATCGCGTTTCGGATGTCAGGAGCGTCGCAAGGTCCGCTGCCCGGTGGGCGAGGAAATCGGTGGAGCGCTCGTACGCGCGGAGCAATCGCAGCACAGCGTCGCGCAGCACGAGATCACCGTCGCACGCGCGCTCGACATACTGCGCGCGTTCGTGAGGTTCCTGGTCGAGTGCGGCGTCGAAGATCGCATCCGCCCTGCGGAATTCGTCGCGCGCATCATCGGCCCCGCCATCCGGCCGTGCGTCATCGGTCATGTGACGGCTTCCGGATACAATTCCTGATAGAGCCAGCTGCGCGCCTTCGCCCAGTCGCGCTTCACGGTGCGCAGCCCGATGCCGAGCGCTGCAGCTGTCTCCTCCTCCGTAAGGCCTCCGAAGAAACGACACTCCACCACGCGCGCCTGTCGGCTGTCGAGCACGCTCAGCCGTGACAACGCGGAGTCCAGGTCGAGCAGGAGGTCTGCGTGGTCGTCGGGCGATGCGACATCGATCCCATCGAGCGGCACCCGCTGCGCGCCGCCCCCATGGCGGACGGCCCGTCGCCGACGGGCTTCATCGATCAGAATCCTACGCATCGCCATCGCAGCCACTGCGAGGAAGTGCGCGCGATCACGCCACTGCACCCGGGTCTGGTCCACAAGCCGCAAATACGCCTCGTGCACGAGCGCGACGCTGTTCAGAGTGAAACCTTCGCATTCCCGTCGAAGCTGCCGCCGGGCGAGACCGCGCAGTTCGCCGTACACCAATGGAAACGCGCGAGCGAGCGCAGTCTCATCCCCGGAAGACGCGAGGGCGAGGAGCTGTGTGACGGTCGGTGGTGTGTCCATGGCTCGTTTCGCCGCAGTACTGCGCGTACAGCAATCAGAAGGGAACCAACGCAGAGCGCTGCCACGGGCAACGGCGACGGTTCCTTCCAAGATGTCGCCCCCGAATGGCGGCTGGCAATGACCACCGACAGCCAGAAAAAGGAGTCCACATGCACACCCCAGTGAAACGCAAGGTGCATCAAGCGGGCCTGATCATGATGATGGCCGCCCTCACGGGCTGCGACGCCGGCGTTTACCAGCCGGCTGAAACTCCGCCCGAGGCGCTTCGAATGAACGCTGTCGTTGACCGCGCCACCGCCGCGGAACGGTGGGTCGCGCTGACCCGCACTATCATTGGTCGCCGGGAGTTCGGGCCCCTGGGAATTGCCCGCACCTATGCCCTCGTCAGCGTCGCCCAGTACAACGCCGTGATTGCCGCCGCGGACGGGAAGGACCACGGACGTCATCCATCCGAGGCCGGAGCTGCCGCAGCCGCCGCCGCGACCGTGCTGCGTGCCATCTATCCGATGGAGGGTCCGGCCATTGATGCGCAGCTCGCATCCGACGCCGTGCTGCTGCCGCAGCTTCCGTCCGAGCGCAGCGCCGATTACGCTGCCGGTATCATAGTGGGGGAGCAGGCCGCGGTGGCCGTTCTGGAACGTGCCGCGACCGATGGGAGCGCCGCGATCTGGAGCGGCAGCATCCCGGCCGGGCCCGGATTCTGGCTGAACGGCCCGCCGCCACTTCAGCCCGTGAGCCCGCTCTGGGGTGACGTGCGGCCGTGGGTGCTCGAAAGCGGCGACCAGTTCCGGCCGGCCCCGCCGCCCGCGTTCGGCTCAGCCGAGTTTATCGCAGCGCTCACCGAGGTACGACACTATACCGACAACGTGACGCCTGAACAGCTGGAGATCGCGCGGTTCTGGCAGGGCGGCAGCGGTCCGGGCGGTCCAATGGGGTATTTCGGTGCCGTCGCGTCCGGTCTCGCCGCTTCGAGAAACATGAATGAGCGGGCGGCGACACGAATGTTCGCGGTGATGTACATGGCCATCATGGACGCCAGCATTGGCTGCTGGGACGCCAAGTACGCGTACTGGTACATCCGCCCGCACCAGGCCGATCCGGGCATTGCCACGCCCGTGGGACGGCCCAACTTCCCGGCCTATCCCTCTGCCCATTCATGCCTCTCAGCGGCGGCCGTCGGCGTGCTGCGTGATTTCTTCCCGGCGGAAACGGCGAACCTGAATGCGCAGGTGGACGAGGCCGGCGTCGCGCGCCTGTATGCCGGCCTCCACTATCACTTCGACATCACCGCCGGACAGGAACTCGGCTTTGCAGTTGCCCGGCTCGCACTGGCCAACGCGCCGCGAGGGCAGCAGGCGATACCTCTGGATTGAAGCTCCGGAATGGCCGCATCGTGAAAGCACGGTGCGGCCACGGAACGTCAGGCGCTGAACGCGAACGACTACACCACATCGCTTGCAGGAATCAGGTTCAAGATACGGGCGGGCTGTCAGCCGTAGCGAGCGGCGGCAGATGCGCCGCCGGCGGCTGGCGGCCCGGCGGTCGCACGCCGGATCTCGGGATGGTGCTCGCGCAGCCAGTCGACCGTATCGCGCAGCGTCTCCTCCGGCGCTCGAGAGGCGTAACCGAGCTCCGGCTCGGCGTAACGCGAGCAGTGGTCCCAGTGGTGGCTGGCCATTTCGATCAGGACGGGATCCGGCAGCACGTGCAGCGGTGAGCCGAGCCGATGGTTGACCCGTGCGGCGGCCAGCATCAGCCACGACGGCAGCACACGCCAGGTGCGGCGCAATCCGGCAGCCGCGGCGACGCGGCAGAAGAACGCGTCCAGCGATGAGACCGTGCCGACCAGGTGGTAGACGGGGCGCGGCCGCGGCAGCAGCATTGCGCGCACGATCGCGCCCGCCGCATCGCGCACGTCGGCGAAGTGCATGCCCCCGGGCGGTACGGCCGGCACGCGGCCGCGCAGCACGCGCAGCACATTGACCGTCGAACGGAACCGGTGGTCGCCGGGGCCGAGCAGTACGGGCGGCCGGACCACGACCAGCTCCACGCCGCGCCGCGCGGCCAGCGCGCGCGCCTCCCGCTCCGCCCCGATCTTGGACGCGTAGTAGGGCCACGTCCCGACCACGCTGTCGCGGAACTTGCCGTCCTCGAACGCGCCTTCGCCGGGTCGGCGCGAGCACGACACGATACCTGAAGTCGACACGAAGAGCAGCCGGCAGCCGAGGTCTGCAGCGAGCTCCACCATCGCGGTGGTCCCGGTCACATTCGTGTGGAACGTTTCAGCGAGGGCGGACCGCGAGTGGTTGACCACCGCAGCCAGGTGGAAGATACCGCGCACGCCGGCAAGCCGCGGATCGGCGCGCCAGGCGTCCGTCGGCGTGAGCGGACCCTCCACCAGCTCGACCGGTCCGAGCTCCGCAGTCCACTCCTGCGCCTGCCACGCCGCGGCGTCGCGGACCAGTACCAGCAACCGCGCGTCCGGTTGCAGGCGACGCAGTGTGAACAGCACGTGGCGGCCCAGGAAGCCGGTGCCGCCCGTGATCAGAAAGCCCGCCCCACCATCCTTCAATGGACGGAGGCGCTGCGCACGCCGCCGAGCCCTCCCGCCCAGCGCGCATGGGCCACCACCCTGGCTGCGCCAGTGCCCTCCGCGCGTCGAAACCTCTCACCGTCGAACTCGAGCACGCCTGTGTCCGTCAGCTCGTCGAGCGCGTCTTCGACATCGCGCAGAAACGAGCCCGGCGTGCGCCGCACGATCTCGAGCACGGTCAGCCCATCGGCCGGGAACGTCTCCACCTCGGCCGCCACCCGCTGGTAGTCCTCGCAGATCGGCTCGAACAGTGCCGTCAGCACTCGGTGCGTCATCAGGTCGTCCCCACCGGTGGATGCGACGGGGAACCAGAAGCCGTTGCGGCGCACGTGTGCTCCGACTGCACCTTCGCCGCCGAATCGCTCCAGCGCGTCCGCATAGAACAGGTGCATCCACTGCGTCTCGTACGTCCTCCGCACCAGCGCCGGTACCTCGCCCGCCCGTTCGAGCCCGCTCTCGATGACCAGGCCGCCGCGCCGCACGATCTCCGTCTGGAGCGCCTCCGGTTCGATGCCCGCGGATGCGTGCGCTGTACAGAACGCACGCAGGTGGAACGTCGTCGCCACGGTGTTCTTCTGGAGCTCGGCGATCAGCATGCGGCCGAGCTCCGGCACGTCCGTGTCCGACTCCAGCGGCAGCGCCGTACCGAAGCGGATGTGCGTCCGACCGAGGCGGATGCGGCCCTTCGTCAGTTCCACCAGCCAGCGCATGAGCGGCCTGAGGCCGCCGCGGTGCCGGGAGATGCCGTCCAGCTCGCGCAGGAAGCCCGCCTCCTCCGCTATCCGGTCGTAGCTGATCGCCAGCGGCAGCACCACCGTGCGGTGGCCCGTGCCCTGCAGCGCGCGCAGGATCCCGCGCTTTGCCGGCAGGAACCTGCGCGAGCGACTGCGCTTGCCTTCGGGGTAGAACTCGAGCGAGTGGCCTGCGCGCACCAGCTCGTCCAGCTGCTCGTTCAGGGCCGGGTCAGGCGCACCGGTGCCGCGCCGAATGTAGAACGCACCCGCCGCCCTGAGCACCGACCCGACGATCGGAATGCGGGCGAAATCGTCGGTCGCCGCGACGCGCGGCAGTCGCAGCTTCAGCCCGGGATGCGCGAAGCAGAGCAGCGACGTCACCAGGAAGTCCATGTAGCTGCGGTGGCTCGGCGCGAGCACCACCAGGTCTTCCGGTCCGACCTCGCGCAACGCGGCCTTGATCGATGCCTCGTCGAATGTGATCTGGACACCGGCACCCCGCAGCACCTTGCGCATGAAATACGCGAGAACACGCTGCGTCGCATTACCCTCCGGCTGACGGAGCGCCCAGCCGGCGTCCATGCCGTGCATCTGCAGCCGCGCCACGCATGGGTCCCGCTTCAGCAGGTGGTGGGAGATGCCCGCCGATATCGTGTCGAGATAGGGATCCAGCTCGAATCCTTCGGGTGGCGGGAACGACGTACGGAAGTCGAACGTGTGATGACCGAAGTAGTTGAACACCCGGTCCAGCGAGCCGATGGCCGCATGGAGCTTGCCGATCTTCGCCTCGTCCTCGTGCCTTCGACTCATGCGCGCGCCCAGCCGCGCCAGACTCATTGGAACGTGATGATGCAGCCATTCGTTGATGCGGAAGAGCAGCGGCGACGGGCCGCAGTAGACCCAGCGCGCCGGGCGCTCGTGCGGATGCGCCTGGAAGTACAGCTCGTGATGCCGCGCCAGGTCGCTCAGACGGCCGCTGTTCTCGAGACCGGATACGGCGTGACGTACGAGCAGAGGCTGCTGCTGCTCCGGATCGAACGCGCACGCGAGAATCCTGTGGGCGACGTCGTCGCACGGCACCAGGTCGGGAGCCACGTTCGGGTCGAATCGCACCACCCGCAGGTAGCCGGCGCCGAGCAGTGAGATGAACGCGGCGTACGCCGCGCGGCTGTCGATCCAGCCGGGGAACGGGTAGCGGCGGCACGCCGACACGATGCTCGGACGCAGCAGCGTGAGCGGCACATTGCCGCGCCGGCGTGCCAGCAGCACTTCGGCCATGCACTTCGTAAGCGTGTAGGTGTTCGCGTGCCGCGATGTGGCGAGTAGGGCGCGCTCGTTCGCGGTGCCCGCCACGATCGAGGCGTATGTCTCCTCCACATCGAAAGGCAGCGCGACCAGCGTCTCGTGCACAGGCACACCGGCGCCGGGATGCGGCGTCACGTACGCGGTGGAGACATCGACGAGCCGATGCAGTGAGGTGCAGCGCTGTGCGAACTCGAGTACATGCAGCGCTCCGCCGATGTTGATGTCGGCCGCTTCGGCAATCGGCAGGTCGAAGCGGACGGACGCGGCGCAGTGGATGACGTGCGTCAGCTCCGTTGTGAGCCGCTCGGCCGTGTGTGCGTCGAGGCCGAGCCCGTCGTCGACGATGTCACCCCTGACCGGGTGGCACAGGTCACGCCAGCCCGCGTCGAGTCGCGAGAAGCACGGCGAGCTGGCGACATCAAAGTCGAACCGCTCCTGCGCGGAGCGGCCACGGCGCGGCCGGATCAGCAGGTGCACCGCTGCAATGCCAAGCTCGTCGCGTCGCCGCATCAGCTCCGCAAGCACAACCTTGCCTACGAAGCCAGTGCAGCCCGTGAGCAGAACACGCACGCCTGATTTTTCGCGCGTCATGATGCGTCGGCCGTCACGGGTCGCTCCGACGGAAGCGGGGACTGAGCCGCGAACACGCCATCCGGATCGAGTGCGGCCTTGAGCCGCGCGCGCCACTCGATGCTCGCGGGCGACATGATGCCCGGCACGAACGGCAGCCGCAGCTTGCCGACGCCATGGTGGTGCGAGATCGAGCCGCCTGCCGCCAGCACCTCTTCGCGCGCCTCCACCTCGATCTCGTGGTAGATGCCGACCGCATTGGGCACACCCCCGCCATAGAACGCCATGTAGAAATAGATGCAGCAGCCGGTCTCGTAGAGCTGCGTGACACGGCAGGAGAAGAACGGACGGCCGGGCAGCCCGCGGGCGCGGTGCGCAGTGAGCACACGCGCGTTGACCCGCTCGATCAGCTCGGCGGCGCGACTCCACGGCACGGAGGTCTCGAACGACTCGCCCACGATCCCATGCTGCAGCACGAAGTCGCGGATGTAGGCGATGCCGAACGTCAGCATATAGCCGCGCCTGCCGTTGTCGGCTCCGCCCCTGAATCCGCGGTGCCGCTTCGCCAGGCGATAGACATCACGCTCCTGCCGCACCACCTCCTCGCGCGTGCCCTCGAACACCAGCGTCACCGCCACCATGTGGTCAGGGTCGAAACCGAGAGGCCCGGTCACCAGCCACTTCTCGGCGCGGCTCTTCAGCTTCTTCGCGCGGCCGCCGGTGACCGGCTTCAGCGCCTGTCCGAACTGAAACTGCAGGTTGTCCATGAGCCGCACGGATGCCGGCGGCCGGTCCTGCTGCGCCAGCTCGTACATGAAGCCGAGCCCCTCCTCGAAGCTGCGAAACAGCAGCGAGCCGTAGCGTTGCTCCTGCGGCAGCGGAAACAGCTTCACGACGGCCGAGGTGATTATACCGAGCGTTCCCTCGCTGCCGATCATCCAAAGCCGCGGGTCGATTCCGACGCTCTCGCGTGGCGCGACCTGCGAGCGCGACAGCACACCGGCCGGCGTCGCCACGGACACGTCCAGCACCAGATCCTCGATGTTGCCGTAGCGGTTCTTCTTCATGCCGCTCGCATTCGTGGCGATCCAGCCGCCGAGTGTCGAGAACTCGAGACTGTCCGGCTCGTGGCCCATCGTGAATCCGTGCTCCGCCAGCTGCGCCTGGATGTGCCGGCCCGTGGCACCCGCCTGAATGCACGCCATCCGGTCCACCGGATCGATCCACTCGATCCGGTTCATGCGACCCATGTCGACCGCGACGATCGGCCGCTCCTCGTCCGGGAGGCAGCGCAGCGCCTCGGTCACGTTGGTGCCACCGCCGTACGGCACCAGCACCACGCCGTGTTCGCCAGCCGCGTCGACCAGTGCGCCGACTTGTCCCTCCGTCGTCGGAAACACGACATAGTCGGGGACGCGCACGAAGCCGTCGGAGCGCACCGCATCCATCTCGGCGACCGTGTGGCCGTGGCCGCGGCGCAGCCGGACGACCGGGTCGGTGCTCACCTGGTCTTCCGCGAGCACGCCGTCGAGTGCCGCGAAGAAGCGATCGGCACTGCGCGGCGCGTCCACCGGCGGCGGGTAGGCACCATCGGGGGAGTCGAGCGGGAAGTCGACAGCGATGACGCGCCGGAACCAGGGTAGCAGGTTCGGCAGCACCTCCCCGCTCAGGCCGGCGTAGCGGCCACCGGTGACCGTGATGTGCCCTTCGGCCGTGAGGCCGAACGCGGTGTCGGCAAAGCCCCAGCCGTCATCGCGGACCGCGTCGCGCGGATCGTCCTGCGCGGGCGGCGGCTCTATTCGACGGGCGGCGGCGGGCGGCGCACCAGGGCCCACGCCCGGGGAGAACGGGAGCTTCAACGGCGGCCTCCGGATGGATGTCTGGTCGGTGAGTGCTGTTCATTCTAACCACCCGGGGGCTGCCGGACCACCACCAGGGCGGCAGTGAGCGGCGGCCTGCGTCCGGTTCCTCCCTCATCCTCCGGAGGCTCCCCCCAGGTCCACCGGCTCTGGAAGCAGCCGCGGGCGCCGCGGCCCTCAGAACGGAGTGGTCGTGCCGTCGCTGCGGACGCGGAAGCGCTGCAACCCCTGCGGCGCACGGACGAGCAGCACGAACTCCGCCCCGTACTGCGGTGTGTGCGCAGCGATGAGCCTGCCGTCGTAGCGGACGCCGGATGTGTCGACCGGCGTATGGCCGACGACGAGCACATCGCTGTCGAAGTGACGCAGCACGCTGTCCAGCTGTGCGCCGAGCGTGTCCGCCTGCACGAACGCACGGTGCCAGAAGAGGGAGCTGGAATCCCAGAAGAAGTCTTCCCGCCGCTGATAGCTGAGTGAGTCGATTGTGATGACCTTCGTGGTATCGGCCCAGTAGTGGAACAGGTCCTCGCTCATGTATGCGGCGAGCGTGTCGTTCACCTGCGCGACCGAGCCGAAGGTCATCTCCGGCGCAACGCCGCCGTGCGCGATGAGAACGCGCCCGATCCGCATGAGTGCAGGCCTGGATGCGAGCCAGCGGCCGAGCAGCGAGGTCCGCACGTTGAACATGCGGTCGTACGGCAGGTCGTGCAGCTCCGCGACGTGCCGTTCGCGGCCGTGCACGTAACGCAGGTCACCGAGCAGCACCATGATTTCGTGATTGCCCAGCAGCGTGTGAACACCGCCGCCGTGATGCGCCGCTTCGCGCTCCAGGCGATAGACGAACCACAGCAGCGGCAGCACGTCAGGCCCGCGATCGAGCAGGTCGCCCGCGAACACGACGTGCCGTCGGCCGCCGCTCCAGTGACCGGCCGAATCGATCAACCCGGCGCCGCGCATTCCCGCCTGTAGCTCGGTCAGCATGCCGTGCGTGTCGCCGATGATGTAGAGGGAGTCGACGGCAGGCAGCTGCGGCGGCGCGCGGGACGGCGCCCGCAGCGACACGACCGTGCGGTGCTGCGCTGCGGGTGGCTCCTCCCGACCGTACGTGAGCACGACCTCGTCCTGCCGCGGCAGCGGCACGCGCACCTGGTGCCGGAAGCTGCTCGGCGTGAGCACGCGCACCGGCGTGCCGCCAGGCCCGGGCGCGATCTCGAGCATGCCCGCGCCCGCTTGCCCCGTCAGCCAGCGCACCTCGAGAGTGTCTCGCTCGATGAAGACGACCAGTCCGTACTCGCCGTCAAAACGCATCTCCTGGCGCCACGCGAACGCCAGCACACCGAGCACCGCGAGCACCAGGCCCATGCGCAGCGCACGCGCGACGCCGCGCGCCGGGTTCTCAGAACGTATCGAGTCGACCACGATCCACCGATCGGAGCAGGTTACGCAGGCGCCGCTCGAGATCACCGATCTCGCCCGATGTCAGACCGACCTGAACGCGCCCGTCCTCCTGTCGTACTCCGCGGCCGGGGCTCAGGTTCGGACCCGGCGGGACCTCGACCAGCTGGCCGTCCCGGATCTCGAACTCGGCCAGCACGCCCAGCTCCCGGTCCAGATCCTCCCGTGTGATCCTGCGCAGCCGCTCGACCGTGCTCGCAGGGATCCGCTTCACCCGCATGTCCTGCCACTCCGTCCCGCGATTGCTTGGGTCACTGCGGAACGCTACGCCGTTGTCGACTGAAAACATGCGCGGATCATCCGATGCCTGCGAGATCAGGATGTTGCCGATGTTGCTGTCACTGTGATTGATCAGATGCGTGAACACGTTCAGGTTGCCGACTTTTCGTGCATAGAGTGTATCCGTCTCCGCCCGCCGCGGCTGCCATACGCTGTCCTGCGAAACGTAGCTGAGCCAGTACTGGAGCACGACGAGCACCGACGCCGCACCGCGGAACGTCGGATCGGCGTCGGGCGCGCGCTGCCGCACGAAATCCAGCGGGAAGGCACGCAGCACCGTCGGCGGCACGACGTATTCGCTCTCCGGCAGGAACATGCGCTGGAACGCGTAGGCCGCGGCCTCATAGCGTGGCTCGTTGTTGAACGTGCTGCCGCCGCGCGGCGCGTTCGCCCATTGCAGGATCATGACCGCGCTGTCCTCGATCAGGAGCGTCACGCGACTGGTGCGGTCACCCTCGGCCCGTGAGCCGCGCCAGTCGATGATGTGCGGATTCTCGGCCCGCAGCGTTCGCTCGATCAGGTCCATCGGGTGAAGGAAGTTGTACGACTGCGCGCGCAGCGGCTCCGCGCCCGCGGCAGACAGGACCACTACAGCGCCGACCAGCAGCCGCATGATCGGTTCCCGAAAATGCCTGCACATCACGCCGCACCTCCATGGCTGGCTGCCGGCTCGGTGTCCGCGATGGGGCCGGCAACCGGCAGGTCTATGGTGAATGTCGTGCCGACGCCGCGCTCGCTGGCGACGCGGATGCTGCCGCCGTGCTGCTGGACGACCTCGCGTGCAATGGCGAGACCCAGCCCCATGCCGACGCGGCCGGATTTCGTCGTGAAGCCGGGCTCGAAGATGCGCTCGAGGTTCTCTGTCGGAATGCCGGCGCCGTCGTCAACGATCTCGATGCGGACCATGGCGTCGAGAGGGTGAGTCCGGACGTGCACGCGGCCGCCTGCGGGCGATGCGTGTACCGCGTTCATGAGCAGGTTCATCCAGACCTGATTCAATCGGTCCGGGTGGCAGCGCACGGCCGGCAGCACGCCGAACTCGGTGTCGATCGTGACAGTGCGCGAATGCACGCCCATGATCGCGATCGTGCTGCGGATCCCCTCGTGCAGGTCCACGACATCGATGTCGGCGCGGTCGAGCCGGCCGAAGTTGCGCAGGTCCTTCACCAGCTGGACCATGCGCGCCATCGCCAGCTCGTTGACCTGGACAATGCTGGTGACAGCCGCGACGATGCGACGCACCTCGTCCAGCTCGTGCGGCTCTACCACCTCGTCTTCCAGGATGGCGTGCAGCTTGTGCAGCGCGCGCTGCAGCACGTCGTGGTTGCCGTGCAGCGCACCGAGCGGCGTGTTCAGCTCGTGCGCAATGCCGGCGACCAGCATACCCAGCGTCGCCAGCTTCGCCTGCTGGACGAGCGCCGCTATGCTCTCGCCGCCCGGCGTTCCCGGAGGCGCGTCGGGCGCCCCGAAGCTCACGCACACCTCACAGGAATGCCCTCATCAGGCGTTGCCGCATGCCGTTCAGCTCCACGTTTGCATCCTCGAGCGCCGTCACCCGGCTGTCCAGCTCGCTGAAGAGGGCGGAGCGCTCGATGCCGTTGCGTATCACGAGCAGCAGATGATCGTTGCTCCACGGTTTCTCCAGGTAGTAGTACAGTCCGGCTTCGTTGATCGCGCGAATCGCGTTCTGCTTGTCCGCATAGCCGGTCAGCAGTATGCGCGTCATGAGCGGCCGCGCCTCGCGGCAGCGGCGCAGGAACTCGAGACCGTCCATATCCGGCATCATGAAATCGGCAACCACGACGTCGACGCGCTCGTCGTTCACGATCTCGAGCGCCTGACGCGGTGCGTTAGATGTCACAACATTGTAGGATGTCTCGAGCTGCAGGAACCCGCGCAGCGAGGTGGTCACCATCTCTTCGTCATCGACGATCAGCACTGTCTCACCCGCCATCGGGTAGGCTCCTTTCAGGTGACGAGGCTGCGCATCCGACGCGCGAGCCCCTGCAGCAGCGCGAGCGACAGCTCCGGCTCGTCTGTGAGCAGGTCGTGGAAATCGGCGCGGCTGATGCGCAGCAGCCGTGTCGGCTCGAGCGCCTGCACCTCGAGCGGACTCGGGCTGTCATCGATCAGTGCCCATGTGCCGAACGCATCGTCGGTCGCCAGCTCGAGCCGCTCACCGACACCATGCAGCGCCACGCGGCCGCGCGTCACGATGTACATTGCCGTAGTCGGCTCGCCGGCCGCCATGATCGTGGCGCCATCGGCTACACTGACTTCTTCGGCAATCGACGCGAGCAGTGCGAGCTGCGCGCCGCGTGCGCCGCGCAGCAGATCCACCCGCTGCAGCAGCAGCACCTTCTCGATCAGTTCCATGACGTCCTTCATCGGGGTTGACTCACCGCCCGCGCGCGCCTGCCAGAGACGCGCGATCCAGGCGTCGCCATCGGCACTCAGGTCCACTGCCCCTTCCGCCACAGCAGCGTCTTCGGGGTTTACCGGGTCGAGCACGGGCTCGAGCGCAGTGAAGCGGACACGGCCCAGCGTCTGCTCGAGCCATTCGAGCGCGTTCGCTCTCTGGTGCCGCACCGTGGCAGACGTGCCGACGTACGCGCGGTAGACTTCGTCTGGCGGGTGCAGCAGGCCGATGCAGCGGAACACGCTCTCGCGCCGCTCGTGCCAGCCGTCGCGCAACGCGTCGTGGAGCATCCGGTCCAGCGGCGAATCCGGAGCGCGGCCGCCGAGCGACTGCAGCGCGGTCGCATAGGTGAGCGCTGCATGCGCCTCGCGCTCGGCCAGCGTCCGCGTCATGCGCGCATCAAACGGCAGCGATGGATGTCGCGCGCGCAGCTTGCTGAGCGCCTTGATGGAACGGTAGTCGAGCAGCTGATCCGTCTCCGGCGCAAGCACCAGCTCGAGCAGGGCGGCGACCGCCTGAGGCTCCGGGATCTGCGCGAGCACGGATGGTATGGCGCGCCTCACGCAGCCGGGCGTGCAGACATCGAGCAGCGCGCGCGCCAGCGGGGCGATCGCTACGGCACCCAGCTGGACCAGCGCGGCGCGTGCATCCGCGCGCGTCGCATGGTCACCCAGAGCCGCGATCATGCGGTCCACCGCATCGATGCGGCCGAGCAGCGCGGCGCTGCGCAGCGCTGTGCCGCGTACGCGTGGATCGGCATCGTCCAGGAACGGGTCGAGGTAACGGTCCGCCTCGGGGTCGTCCTGCAGACCGCCGGCCGCGAGCGCCAGCTCGGCCCGCGCCGCGGCATCGCCCGCTGATGCCGCCGGCCACCGCCGCTCGATATACTCGCGGCCGACCACACGCGTCGTCGCGAGCCTGCCATCCTCGACCAGCCGGCGCAGTGCTGCCAGCCGCAGCGCCGGCTGGTCCGACGCGAGCACCTCGCGCAGGAGCGCGTCGCCGCCGTCCTCCGCGCGCGCGATCAGCACGCGCAGCGCCGCGTCCGTGACCGCGGGCTCCTCGTCCCTCAGCCGCGCCCGGACTGCCGTCTCGTCCGCCTGCTCGGGCACCCGCGCCAGCAGCGCCAGCGCTGCCGCCCGGATTGCACCGTCTTCGTGCTGCACCAGTCCGTTCAGCTCCGGCGCGAACGGCCGCAGGTCCGCCGCCGGAGCACCGTCCAGCAGCTCCAGCCCGAACGCCGACTGGACGGCCGATTCGCTGCGCAGCGCACGCCGCAGCGCCGGCTGGCTGCTCGCATCCGACAGCGCCAGCGCCACGCCTTTCAGGCTGGCGAAGCGCCCCTCGATCGAGCGCGCCAGCGTGCTCAGGTACTCGCGGTGCACCGCCAGCGCCAGCACGACCCACAACCCGGCCAGCACCAGCGTCACGTACGCGACCTGGCGGTAGGTGATCACCGTCATCAGCACCGCCAGCAGCAACGCCGACGAGACCTTGCCGACTCCCTTCTCCAGCCCGACGTCGATATAGGCCTTGGCCTTCAGCTTGATCTCGTCCGCCACCGGCACATACAGGATCTCGCGACCCGCACGCTCCGCCGAGTATCGCAGTGCCGTCTCCGCTCCCTTCGCCGCCACTGCCGCGTACAGACCGAACGCCACGGCCAGCGCCGCCGCCGACGCCATCATCGACAGCGGCAGCAGCAGCACCGCCACGCCCACGCCCCACCGTCGCAGCGCCGGCCGCAGCGCCGCCAGCACGACCAGCGGCAGCCACTGCGTCGCCGCGTTGAACTTGCCCTGGAACGCGCTCACTGCGTCGCGTGTCTCGAACACATCCTTCGTGATCGCATTGAACTGAAAGTCCACCAGCTGCTTCACCAGAATCGTCAGCAGCACCATCCCCGCGATCAGTCGCACGTGTGGATCCGCGAATACCGCTCGGATCTCGCCGCCCAGCGCGAGACTCGTCGCCGGCCGCTCCCGCGGCGGCACCACCGCCTCCCGCCACACGAACGGCATGGCCATGCTGAACAGCACGATCATGAACGCCGCCACCAGCAGCAGGTTCGGCGTGCCCACCGACTCCGCGAAGAATCCCGTGATCGCGCCGCCCAGCGTCGCGCCGATCGAGCCGCCCGCGATCACCACAGGGTAGGCCTGTTTTGCGGTGCGGGCATCGAAGAACACCTGCGCCGTCATGAAGAACTGCGTCACCAGCGCCGCCGCGAACAGGTCGTACCACCCGTAGAAAATCAGACCCAGGGCCGCACTGCCCTCGACGTACAGCACACGGAACAGCACCAGATGCGACGCGAAGAACAGCGCCAGCCCCGGAATCAGCCATCGCCACGGCAGCCGGTCCGCCGCCCGCGTGAACAGCGGCACGAACAGCACGACCACCGCGCTCGTCAGATAGACCTTGTAGAAGTCCGTCGCGCCCAGACCGTCCAGCGCCAGCGAGTTCTTGATCGGCCGCAGAATGCCCACTGCGCACACGACCAGGAAGAACAGCGCCATCATCGAAACCATGCGCGCATCGGCGAACGTGCCGCCGCGCCGGACCTTCAACGCCATCCGATCATCACGCTGCACGAGGAGTCGCGCCGGTGCCGGCGCAGAGGAGGTCAGTCCGCCGAATATGTGGAGCCCGGTCCAACCGGGCCAGCGTTACGTCCGGGCGGCGCTGCCGGGAGGACTCACGAGCCGCAGAAAACGGCGGCCATTCCCGTGGCCTGGCCGGTACCCCCGGTTGAGCGGGAGCCGGTTTCAACGACGGCGCAGGCACCTGCCGTCGGGGATCAGGGCGGATCCTGCACCCGGCGGCAGGACGCGGCACATCCACCCTGCGGGATGCGCCGCCCTACGTATTGCCGACCATGCTCCTACGTAAGCGGACGTATGGGCTGTGCGGGCGGCCGGACCTACCCTGTTACAACTTGCCCCGTTCACCGCGGAGAATTCGATGACGCGCATGGCCGAGGGACTCCGTAGACCGTTGCTGCTGCTGCTCGCATGCTGCACCGTCGCAGGCTGCATCCATCGATTCAGCGCACTGCGGCAGGAAGAGATCGCGCTCGGCGGGCCGGCGTCGATCGCGTCTCCGGTGAAGGCGCACCTGAAGGATGGCAGTGTCGTGATCTACCCGACGGGCGCCACTGTCGGCCGCGACTCGATCCACGGATCGGGCATGTGGTACGATGCGCTCAGGCGGGATTCGACGGCGCACGCCGCGGCACTCGCAATGGACCGCGTGGTTGGCCTCGAGTCGTTTTCACTGCGGACCAATACGGCACAGTCGGCGCTCGTGTCGCTGGCGGCGAGTGCAGGCATTGCCGTCGTGGCGGTAGCCGGGATAGTCGCGATTGCGTGCATAGCCGACCCGAAGTGCTTCGGCTCGTGCCCGACGGTCTACACAATGGCGGAGTCCGGTGAGGTGCTGGAGGCGGAGCTGTTCTCATACAGTGTTGCGCCCCTCCTCGAGGCACGCGACGTGGATCTGCTCGGGGCGCGCGTCGACGCGCAGGGCTACGTGGACCTGGAGATCCGGAACGAGGCTCTCGAGACGCACCAGATCAACCATTTGGAGCTGCTCGAGGTGCGCCACGCGGCCGGTGAGTCGGTGCTGCCGGACGAACGCGGACGTCCGCTCGTCGTCGACGGATATGCGGCGGCCCGGGCGCGGGACCGCACGGGCCGCGATGTCAGTGCCGAGCTGGCTATGCGTGACTCGATGAGCTTCGCAACGCAGCGACAGGTACTGGCCAGCGCGAGTCTCGACGACATGCACGACCACATCGATATCGCGGTTCCGCGACCGGCCGGTCGGGACAGTGTGGCCGTGGTGCTGCGCATGCGGAACAGCCTGCTGAACACGGTTCTGTTCTACGACATGATGCTCGGTTCCGCCGGCGCGAAGGCGCTCGACTGGCTGGGCACCGACCTCCAGCGCATCGGTCCGGCCGTGGAGCTCGGTAGCTGGTACGCGAGCCGGTTCGGCATGTGGGTGGCCGTCGAGGATGGCGGAGCGTACCGCGCTGTCACGCGCGTGGCGGATACCGGTCCGATCGCATGGACGGACATGGCCGTGCTCGTACCCGTCCCCGCGACCGGTGACAGCATGCGCATTCGGCTGTCGTTCGTGATGGATGAGTGGCGCATCGATCAGGTGCGCGTCGCGCTCGATGCGCGTCGGGCGGAGCCGCGCAGCATTCGGCTGATGGACGTGATCGGCGCCGATGAGATGTCGATACCCGATGCGCTGCTGCGCATGGCCGAGCCGGATGAGCTCTACGTCGAAACAGGACCCGGGCATCGCTTCACCGCACGCTTTCATGCCGGCGCTGATCGCGGCGACGGCACACGCACGTTCCTGCTGTCCTCGCAGGGGTTCTATACCGAGTGGATCCGGCCGGACTGGGTGCGCTTCGCGCAGCAGCCGGAACCGTTCCGCCCCGGCGACCCGACGCTGCTCGCGGCGCTCCGGCGCTGGGACGAAGTGAAGCCGGAGTTCGAGCGCAGGTTCTACGAGACCCGCATCCCGGTGAGGTGATCCGTGCGACGCATGATCCCCGTCTTCGTCCTCGCGTCTGCTGCCGCGGGCTGCACGCTCAGTCACGGACCCCGGTCGCACGACCTGCCGGTCATCGCGGCACCGACGGGACGGCTTGTCGAAGTGCAACTCCGCGGCGGTCCCACTGCGCCGCCGGCGACCGTGTCGGGTGAGCTGCTCGAGGTGCGCGACAGCGCCGTCGTACTGCTCGCAGACACCGTCATCGTCGCACCGTTCCGTGACATCCGACGCGTTCGTGTGCAGGGCCACATGCCGATCCTGTCCGGCTCCGAGTACGACGATTACCGCCGCCGCCGACCCGGCTCCTACCTGCGACACATCAGCCGCTTCCCGTACGGTGCCCCGCCCGATGCCATGGAGCGGATCCTGCGCGACGTCGGCCAGAGCGCGCCGCCGGCATTGCCCGGACGGCGCCCCGCGGCGCCCACGGACACGGTCCGCCGGATGCCCGGCGTCAGCTCCACCCACGACGCGCATGACGCGACCCATGCGCTCGACCGGGCTGTCGCCGATAGCGGAGCTGCGAGCGCTGACGCCATCCGATTCCTCGCCGAGGCCCGCGGCGGCACTGAGCGGTATCGCGACCGCCGCGTCGCCATAGCCGACGGCTACCGCCGGCTCGGACCCGCCTTTCCGGGCATGGGGGAGCACTGGATCCATCCCGGACTCATCGTGAACGGCCGGTTGGACGCACGCACGCCCTCCGTGCTCTGCTATGCCGACCACGCCGGTGTGCCGACACTCGTCGGCGTCGCCTACGCCGTACCCCTCAGGCCAGGCGACTCGCCACCGACCGCGCCCGGCGGTGACCACGTGTGGCACGAGCACTCCGATGCCGTCGACGATGAGAGCCTCCTGCTCGTGCATGCCGCCACACACGACGGCGACGCCGCGGAGCCGCGCCTCGCGATGTTCCACGCCTGGATATGGCTGGACAACCCCGACGGCACATTCGCGCAGAACAACTGGACCCTGCCGTTCGCGCAGCTCGGTCTCCTCCCACCTCCGAGCGCCACCGCCACAGCCGCCCAGGCTGCCTCGCTGCTCACCGTCGGCGAGTCGTATTACATGCAGCTCCTCGACGTGCTCGCCTCACCCGATCCTCTCGAACGGCGCTCGTTCGACATCGCAGTCACCGCCGCAGCCGACCGCGCACGCGCCTGGCACACAGCTCTGACATCCCGCCAGCTCGCACCGGCCGACATGCTGCTGCTCGACAGTATCTGGGTTGATCTCTGGAACGCACTCGATGTTTCCGTCCGCCCGGAAACGCGCGCTCGCCTGGCCGCGTACGCCGGGCGGCCCGGGGGCGGCACCGCCGACGACACGGGAAAGCGCGCGCACTGAGGACGCCGTACGGAGGAGGTCCGTTCGAGCAGGGGCAGCATCCTGCGGGAGCGTAGCCGCGTTCAGTGTTGACGGTGGGGCCGGCGGGGCCGCAGGCTTCGGAGCAGGCAGGATAGCACTGGCCGAAACACTGGCGTCAGTTGTGCGACGCCGCGGCTACATGAACCGGGCGTGCAACCGCCGCCCCTCACTGCACCCGATGCGACGCAATGCCCGTCTCCGGCGAGTACCGCGAGTTCGTCCTGGAACAGCTCGGCCGCGTAGTGCCCGTCTTGTCCCGCAGCATGTTCGGCGGTGTCGGCATCTACGCGAACGGGCTGTTCTTCGCGCTGATGGCTGACGACACGCTGTACCTCAAGGTCGACGACACGAATCGCGCCGAGTTCGAGCGTATCGGCAGCGGACCGTTCCGCCCGTTCGGCGATAATCGTGTCATGCAGTATTACGAGCTGCCGGCCGACATCCTGGAGGACGTCGAAGCGCTCGCGCCCTGGGTCGAGCGCGCCATCGACGTCGCCGCACGTGCCCGCCGCAGGCAGCGCTGAGCGACCCGAATCGAGTGTCACAGCTTGTGGCGCGGAAGTTGTACCTCGGGTCCGCGAATCGTGAAGAGTGGCTCGACCCGACAGGACACGCTACCCACTGGGGTGCTCATGGTAATCCCGATCGGCGACGACAACACCGGACGTCACATAACACCGTTGGTGACCTACGGACTGATCGCGACGAATCTCGCGGTCTGGCTCTTTCAGTTGACGGCCGGTGAGGACTTTACCTATGGCTACAGCACGGTCCCGCTGGAGATCACGCAGGGGACCGACCTCACCTCCTCACAATCCGTCACAGTGGGCGGACAGACCGTCACGGTGCCCCACGCCACCGGACCTTCACCGATCCAGCTGACGCTGCTCACCTCCATGTTCATGCATGCGTCGTGGATGCATTTCCTCGGTAACATGGTCTACCTCTGGATCTTTGGTGACAACGTCGAGGACCACCTCGGCCACGTGCGGTTTCTCTTCTTCTATCTGATGTGCGGGTTTGCAGCGACCCTCGCCATGGTGTTCGCCGCGCCTGATTCCATAATCCCCGGCCTCGGCGCTTCGGGAGCCATCGCCGGCGTGCTCGGGGCATACCTGATCAAGTTCCCGAAGAGCCCGGTGCGCGTGCTCATGATGCGGGCGGTCACGACCGTGCCGGCTTTCGTCGCCATCGGGTTATGGGTGCTGCTGCAGATCTTCGGGCAGATCAGCGTCGCTGGTGGCCAGGCCGGGGGAGTGGCCTATCTCGCGCACATCGGGGGCTTCGTTGCGGGCGTCATCCTTATCATGATCTTCGGAAGGTCGCTGCGGAAACCGGCGACTGCGTGAGCCGTCACAGAAGTCAGCTACCCACGTCCACCTGAAGTGCGACTGCACGAACAGGTGCCAGCAAGGCCACACCGCAGATCAAGGTGTGGCCTTGCGTTTAATGCGCCCGAGCGGATTCGAACCACTGCCCGGGAGGTCGCCTGGGGACGGGATCCCTGGTCATGGATTCGAACGGATAGGGGCACCTGGCGCCGGTGATACGTCGACGCGCGCTGCCGCTAGAATGTCCGGACCGGGAGCAGGCTGTCCGGCCTGAGCGCATTCTGCCGTATACCCGGGAAAGGGAGGCGATTATGCGCGGGAATAGCACATTCGACAGGCTTGGCGGGTTCGCGCGGATCCGGCTGCTGGTTTCGGACTTCTACGAGCGGGTGCTGGATCATCCCGATCTGACGCCGTACTTCGAGCGGATCGACATGGCGCGGCTCATTGACCACCAGACGAAGTTCATGTCTGCAGTCATGGGCGGCCCGGCAGCGTTCACGAACGATCAGATCAGTCGAGCGCACACGCGGCTCGGCATACGGCCCGAGCACTTCGACACGCTGGCGGACCTGTTCCGCGAGACGCTCGAGGACTTCGGCGTCGATGCGGCTGAAGTTGCCACGCTGCACGCTCACGTCCTCAGCATGCGCGAGCACGTTGTCGGGAGTCCGTGAAATGAGCACAGTCGCCGACTTCTGCATCGCGGACCAGCTGAGTACAGGAGTCGCCCTCGCCGATGCGGCGATCTGGGAGCTGCGCTACGAGAACGAGCGATTTGCGACGTGGTTCCCCGCGGAGCCGGGCGTCGAGTCGACGCTCCTCCGCAGGGTGCCGGGCTTCGAGCCGGAACACGTAGCGCAGCGCCTCGCCCGCGGCCGTCCTGCACGCCTGGAGGTGACCGTGCGGGTTGGCCCGCGCAGCACACCGCTCATGATCGACTTCCGGCCGGAGATAGTGGATGGAATCGACATGGTCGTGGTGGAGGCGCAGAACATTACGCGGCAGAAGGAGGCCGAGTACATGCTCGACTCGTATTCCCGGATGATGGAGCGCCAGGCGCGGGACCTCGAGCAGGAGAAGGAGCGCGTGGAGCGGCTGCTGCTGAACGTGATGCCGCGCTCCGTCGCCGCGGAGCTCCGCGACTTCGGCACCACTACACCCCGCAGCTTCGGCTCCGCGTCCGTGCTGCTGCTGGACTTTGTCGACTTCACGGAAATGGCCGTGTCGCGCGATCCCAGCGCGCTGGTCGCCGAGTTGAACGACGTGTTCACATCGTTCGACCGCATCATGGAGCACTCCCGCTGCGAACGCATCAAGACCATCGGCGATGGATACCTCGCGGTGGCGGGCGTCCCGGAGCCGGATCCGGATCACGAGCGCAACATTGCCCGGGCTGCACTGCGGATGCGCAAGTTCCTGCGTCGCCGCAACACGTCGGCACGGCACCGGTGGGACTGTCGCATAGGCATTGGCCATGGCCCGGTTATCGGGTCCATCGTCGGCGTGCAGAAGTACGTGTATGACATCTTCGGACCCGCAGTAAATTACGCTGCACGGCTGGAGGCGCTGTGCGAGCCGATGCAGATCCTGATCAGCGCGGAGCTGGCCGAGCTCATCGGCGACGAGTTCATCGTACGCTCGCTGGGGCCGCTGGAGGTGAAGGGATTCGGCACCAGTGAGGTGTTCGCGCTGGAGGATGAGGCGAGGAAGGGACACTGAACGTGTCGAGCTTCGCAGTCTTAATCCATGGCGCCCGCGGCTCGATACCCGCCCCCGGCAGCGCGTTCGAAGATGCCGGCGGCAACACCAGCTGCATGGAATTTCGCACCGGCGCCGCACGCCTGCTCCTGGACGCCGGCAGCGGCATGCGTAACGTGGTGTTCGACCCTGCGGCTGGTGCCGCCGACGTGGACCTGCTGCTGACGCACTTCCACTGGGATCACATCATCGGACTGCCCTGGCTGGCTGCGCTCCATGACGCCGGCGCCACTGTCCGGATTCATGCGCCATGCCCGCCGGGCGTGCGGCTGCAGGACGTGCTCGGCGGCACATTGGCACCGGTCTACTTCCCGCTGCCCATACGGGCGTTCGCGGCCGCCGTGTCGCTCCATCCGGTATCTGAAGGCACGTTCGAAGTCGCGGGCTGCGATGTCAGCGCAGTGCGGGTGGCACACCCCTCGCGCACGTTCGCCTACCGCGTGCAGTGCGGAGCGCGAAGCGCGGTCTACGCGCCGGACAGTGAGCCGGACATCGACACTACCGCCAGAGAGCAGCTGGTCCGATTGTCCGCCGACGCAGACCTGCTCATCCATGACGCCATGTATACGGAGGCGGAGTATCCACGCCGTCACGGATGGGGTCACGCCACGCCGGCGCAAGCCTCACGGTTGGCCTCTGAGGCGGGCGTGCGCCGGCTGCTTCTGTTCCATCATGACCCGCTCCGTACGGACGCGGCGTTGCGGCGACTGCTCGAGGAGGGGCGCTGCGCCGCTGCGCCGGGACTGGACGTACAGCTTGCACGCGAGGGCGAATGCATCACGCTGGAAGGCTGATCCGCCGGACCATGCTCAGGTCGGGGACCGTGCCGCGGATCTCCGTACGAATCGGATCGTTCAGCAGCGCCCACCTCCCGGCTTCTGAGCAGTCGCCGTGCTCGTGCGCTGCCCGTCTCGCGAACCTACTCCTTTACCAGCGCGCTCGCGTCGAAAACCCGCATCCATTCTGCCCGCCCTGGTAACGATTCATCGGTGGCACGTCGATTTCATTCGGGCTAGGTTAGGTCATGACCCAACGACCGAACCCACTCGCGTCCTTCATCGCCGAGATGAAGCGTCGGCGGGTATTCCGGGTGATAGCCGCGTACGCCGTGGTCGGGTTCGTGGTCCTCCAGGTCGCGGACCTCGTCTACGAGCCGCTCGGCCTTCCCGCCTGGACCATGACGTTCTTCGTCGTGTGCGCGATGCTGGGCCTGCCGATCGCCATCGTGCTCGCCTGGGCGTTCGAATCGACACCGGAGGGTGTGCGCCGAACGACGCCCGCCAGCCCGCAGGAGATCGACCAGATCTTCTCCGAGCCGCGATTGCGTCGCTGGCGGTCCGGGTTGCTGGCGCTGGCCGGCATGGTCCTGCTGTTTGCGATGGGCTGGTGGGTGGGTACCGACCGCGGCGCGGGAGGAACCGCTGCGGGTCCCGGCGGCGGGGACACTGCTGCGGAGGCGGAGCCTGCAGTAGCGGTGCTTCCCTTCACGGTCCACGGTCTGGACGTCGACATCTGGGGCGAAGGCATGGTCGCGCTACTGTCGCCCATGCTCGACGGGGTGGCCGGCATCCGCGCGATCAATGGTCGCACGGTCCTCGCCCGCTGGGACGAGCGGGTGGGAGGCGGCGAGGCTGATCTGGAGACATCGCTGGGCGTAGCGCGGGAGGTTGGCGGCCGATTCGCGCTGGTCGGCTCGGCCGTGGCGAGCGGGCCGACGGTGCGGATCGATCTCGCGCTGCACGACGCCGTCAGCGGCGCACGTGTCGACGGTGCACGAGTCGAGGGAGAATCCAGTGACGTGATGGTGCTCGCCGATCGTGCAGCTGCCGAGGCTGCGCGAGCCGTGCTCGAGAACCTGGGGCGCATCCCCGATTTCACGCTCGAGCGACTCACCGACTCGCCCGAAGCGCTGCTCGCGTTCCTCGAGGGTGAGGTCGCCTTCCGTGGCTACGAGCTGCTCGACGCGCGGGGGGCGTACGAGCAAGCGATCGCGATCGACAGCGCGTTCGCCCTCGCGCATCTGCGGCTCGTGGAGGTCGCGTCGTGGGGCGCCACGTACTCGCCTCCTGCACAGGCAGAGCACATGGCCGCCGCCACGCAGCATGTCGACCGGCTTTCGGAACGGTCCGGGATCCGAGTTAGAGCCGCGCAGGCGTCGGGCGTCGAGCGCCACGACATTCTGAGGAACGCCGTCAGACGGTATCCGGACGATGCGATCCTTTGGAGCGCGCTCGGCGAGTCGCTGATCCATACATCGGCCGGTTTTCCGGGGCTGGACGAGATTCGCACGCCGTTTGAGCGGGCGCTCGAGCTCGACCCCCAGCGCGCGGCCAACTACCTGCACGTAGTCCATCTCCGATTCGGCGAGAGCGCCGATACGGCGGGCACAGAGCGGCTGGTCGAGGAATTCCGCGAGCTCGTCGGCGAAGTCCAGGGCGGCTTCACCCTGGATGGCGATCCGCGCATCGGGCCCTTCATGTTCGATCTGATGTTCGGAGCGCCGGGGGCACGAGCCGCCGCGGAGCGCGCGCTCGACACCCTGCCGGTCGATTTCCTGCACGGCACCACCCAGTTCGCGTGGAATCCGCGCAGCTGGGAGTCGTTCGAGGTAGTGAACGGCGCGCTCACTCGCCACCCGGAGGCGGGTAGTACGGAGAGCGTGTTCGGCACGATGCTCGGGACCGCCAATCGCAGACAGCTCATCGGCTACGCCCTGTGGCGCGGGCGACCGGAGCGGGGTCTCGAATTCGCAAGCGGCGACAACCTGGCGCTGGGGCCGGCGGAGTCGACTTCGCGCGGGCTCCTCTACCACCTGCATGCCCTCGGCATCCCGATTCCGCACCAGACGCTGACACGCGAGTTCGGCGCTGCGAAGATCGACTCCACGTCGAGCTCGGAAAGCGTCTTCGTCGCCGGCGCCTTCGCCGCGGACGAGGCGCGCTGGAACGACTTCGAGGCGGCGATCCGGGAGCTGGCGCGGAGAGAGTCGGCTGACGCCGAGCGGGAGGTTCTGGCGGCGTACGGCGCCTGGCGCAGAGGAGACGTCGAGTCCGCGATCTCCGTGTTCGAGCGCCATCACCCCGGCAGGAGGCTCGTGCAGTGGTGGCTGGGCGACGCTTACCTGGAGGCGGGTCGCCTTCGCGACGCGGAGAGGGTTTTCTCGAGCTATGGCTGGAACCAGTGGTTCACCCCGTTCAGCCGTGAGCCGCTCGCCCAGCAGCGCCTGGGCCGCATCTACGAGGAGCTGGGTCGTGTCGAGGAGGCGCTGAGCGCCTACGCGTACTTTCTCGAAGACTGGGAGGATGCGGAACCGCGGTTGCGGCCGCTGGTGGAGGAGACGCGCAGGAGAGTGGCGGCGCTGAAGCCAGAGGGCGGGTAGCTGGCGGCACCGGGCGCTTGCATCCCGACAGATCATGCATTGCTGGCTCCGGCGGCTGCACGGCGTCAGGATGCAGCGGGTCATTCTGCACGATCAGCAGCTACTGGCGCTCGTCGGTGCGGAATAGTATGGTGTGAATCAGCGATTGGCCGACCCTCACGCTGCGGCGACCTTCAGTATGCGCCGCCCTGATCGCCAACCTCCACGAAGTTCAGTCGCCGCTCCATCGTCCCGGCGCACTTGAACGTAGCGGAGATCAGCAACTGACCTGCCCCCCGCGACGCCGCGGCGTTTTCCTACCTGCACGACGCCGTGTGCGCTCGAAGGCACCATGCTGTCCAGCGTGTGCCTTGCCGTTCACTTCCGGAGGTCCTCATGAAATCACATCTCGCCGGTGGTCAGGAACGTCACACCTTCCGTTTCGCCTTTGCGCGTGGCGGAGCGGCGGTCACGCTCGCAGCGCTGCTCACTGCATCATGCACCGAGCAGCCCACGGACCCGACCCCGGACCCGGGCCTGACGGTCGCACCTTCGTTCAGCCGCGCAGGTGCGCCCGGGCAGCAGGGCCTGGCCGGCGTCGATGCCGAATACGCAGCGATCGCCCGCGATGCGCCCGGCTTTGGCGGCATGTTCTACGATGCCACCGGCCGGCTCAACATCTACGTGACCGCGGCGGGCGCGTCATCACAGGCGCAGAGCCGTATCCTGACGCGCGTGAGTGCGAGTCTTCGGGCGCAGGACCGCGATGTGCCGTCGGCGGCGAACATTACCGTCCTGCCCGCAGCTCGCGACTACGCCGAGCTCACGGTCCTTCGCGACCGCATGGACCCCGTGCTCGCCGAGCCTGGTGTGGTGTTTACCGACATCGATGAGAGCCAGAACCGGCTGCGGATCGGCGTCCTGGACGGCACCGGCGCCGACCAGATTCAGGCCGTGCTCGACAGGCTCGATGTGCCGCTCGATGCCGTGACCATCGAGACCACCGAGCCGATCGAACCGCTGGCCACACTCAGAGACACGAATGATCCGATCGCCGGCGGACTGCAGATCTGGCGCTTCACGCCACCATCCACGGCGAACATCTGTACGCTCGGCTTCAACGTTCGGTTCACCAATCCGGCCGAGAGCCAGCATTTCTTCTTCACCAATTCGCATTGTACAGAGGTTCGGGGCGCGGTCACGGGCACACTGTTCCGTCAGGGACCGTTGTCTCTGGGCACCCGCATCGTGGCGGTCGAGGTCGAGGATCCGCCTTTCTTTACGTGCCAGTTCGCAGGCTACCGCTGCCGGTGGAGTGACGCGGCGCTCGCGCAGTACCTGCCGGATTTCACAGCGCGGCTGGCGATGATCTATCAGACCCTCGACTTCGGCACGACCGCCCCTGCGACGCTCGAGATCCTCGAGGAAGAGAGGTTCACCATTACCGGCGAACGCCCATTCCCGATGATGGGCGACATTATCAACAAGGTCGGCAGGACGTCCGGCTGGACGCGCGGTCCAGTCATCGGCACGTGCATCAACGTCGGTGTGGCCGGCGCATCTCCACCGATCGTGATGCTGTGTCAGGACAGGGTGCAGGCGTACGTCGCGGGCGGCGACAGTGGCTCGCCCGCGTTCGAGCAGATCGGTGGCAGGAATCCCGTCAGACTCGTCGGCATCCTCTGGGGCGGGAGCGCGAGCAGTTTCGTCATGAGTGCAATGGAGAACATCCACATGGAGTTCGGCGAGTTCCGGGTGCGCTGACCATCCACCGCACCTGAAGGCTCTCTTCGACGCCGCGATCCCGGCAGCCGATACGGTCGGCGCCGTGATCGCGGCGTCACGCCGTGTGCTGCCGATCCGTCGATCACCATGTCAACCCGCGATGATCTCCACTCTGACCGGCGGCGTTTCCAGCGGCTCGGCATCGGTGATTATCCGCCCCACTACATCGTAGTGGCCCGCATCGACGTGCGCGTGCCACGCGTCACGCAGTTCCAGCGATTCACCCGGCTGCAGCATCCTCACCTGCAGCGCCAGCGCAATCGTCTGCCCGTGGAGACGCTGCCACACCACCACCTCATTACGCGATACGATGATGTCGAAGGCGATGTCGGGGCCGACGGACGCCAGTCCGATCGTTCGCGGCTGCCCGTTGCGGAGCACGATGGTGATCGGCACACGCTCGCCGACGCGGGCGCGGGACGGCGCCAGCAGGTTGATGTCGACGGAGTCGTTGTCGCTATGGAATTGCATCTTCCCGTTGCTATCGGGCAATGGATGATGGCGAGCGTCAGGGCGACCACGCGCGCGGCGGACAGCGGCCCTATCGGCGATCAGCGCCGCGCAGGCTCAGAGCAGGCCCATGCGCAGAGCGTGCGCGACGGCAGCGGCCTGGGTGGCGGCGCCCAGCTTGAGCCGGATGTTGGAAAGGTGCCTGTGCGCGGTGTGCGGGCTGATGAACAGCCGGTCGGCGACTTCGCGCTCGCTCAATCCGCTTGCAACGAGCCGCAGCACCTCGAGTTCGCGCCGCGTCAGCGTGACGTTACCCGCCGCGGCCTCTCGCACCAGCGTGCGCCGCGCCGCCGCCGCCTCCCACGCGTGACCTGCCGCGTCGTACAGCGCGGCAGCGTCATCCAGCAGTTCGGCCGCATGCACGGGCTCGCCGCTCGCAGCGGCACACACGCCGCGGGCGGCGAGCACCGCAGCACGCAGCAGCGGCAGGTTGTGCCGGTTGGCTGCCGACTCCAGCTCTTCCAGCGGCGTACACGCGTCTGCCGGAGCGCCGGAAGCGGCGGCGATCCGTACGAGCAGCTCGTTGGCAGGCGCGCGTTCCAGCAGAGCGTCCGCGGGAAATCGCCGCTGGTAGGTGCGCACGCGCTCCAGGGCGGCTGCCGTGCTGCCGGCCTGCAGGTCGATCCATGCAGCGCCGAGCAGCGCGATAGGGTGAGTGCCCGCCTGGCGGAACAGCTGAAGCGCCTCCTCGATGCGTCCCTGGCGCCGCCGCAGCTCACCCAGGCGCGCGTATGCTGCGGGCAGAACCACGGGCCTCGTCTCCCGCAGGTCCGCAATCGCGGCCTGCAGTTCCGCTTCCGCTTCCTCCCATGCGCCCGAGGAGATCAGCACGCTGCCGTACTGCAGGCGGCAGGTCGTGAGCAGGATCGTAAAGCGCTGTCGGGTGGAGAACTCCCGCAGTCGAGCGCACCATTGCGCGGCGCGTTCATAGTCCCGCACGCGGTCGCACGCGCTGATCAGATAGCAGCACGTGAGTCCGGCAGCGTACGCGTCTTCGATGTCGCCGCCCAGCGCGGCGGCCGCTGCCTCGTCGAGCAGCGCGAGACCCTCGTCGGGCTTCGCGTCCATGACGAGCGCGAGCCCGTTCATCGCTGTGGCGAGGACTTCGGCATCGGTGCAGGAACTGTCGCGCGCAAGCCGCCGGCCCTCCTGCGCGAGACGAAGACCGGCGGCGACATCCTGCAGACCGATCAGGGCGAGGCGCGCCTCCCACACGCTGAGCAGCGCATGGGCGGCTGACGGCGGCAGCGGCTCGAGCAGACGGCGGGCCCGCTTGAACCAGCCGTTCGCGACCGCCGCATCCCCGCGGAAATCGAGGAAGTCGTTGCCGAGGGCTATGGCCATCCGTGCTGCAGCGATATCCTCGCCCCGCGTGCGATATCGCTGATAGGCCGCCAGCCGCGCGTCGATCATGAGTCGGGAGTCCTGCTGGAGCCAGGCGGCCTCGGCCAGACCCGCCCACGCTTCCGGCTCGTCCGTGCTTCGGGCCAGTTCCTCGTATTGCGAACGCGCACTCGTCCAGTCGCCGGCGTCGATGGCGGCGCGCGCGGACGAATGTCGCGGATCGATCGACATGCGCGGGGCCTGCAGGCTGCACTGTGGGGTGCGTCCGCGCGGCCTCGCGCACTTTGTCAGCGCGCTCGACCGCAGGAACCGGAACGGGGTCCTTCAGAAGTAATCTGCCGGACGCGCACTCTGCAAGAGCGACGTCGTCCGCCGCCGCTCCTGCGGCCGCCTTACCCCCGACGGCAGCCGCAGGATGCACGAGCCCGCTGCCTAGAACACCTCCGTGCTCTCGGCGTGAGCGCACGTGACGTTCGAGTTCCAGTCCGCGAACACGCCCGCGGGATTCTGACGCCATAGCCAGATGTGGAGCTTGAAGATCGGCAGGAAGGAATGGCGCGTGTACTCCTGACCGAGCAGCTCCGGCACGTCCGCGGGGTCGTCGAGGTCGTGACCGGCTTCCTCCCATGCAGCCAGAGGCACGATGTACTCCATTCCCACGAGGCGCATGTGGCCGCCCGGCTGCGGCTCGTACATCACGACCTCCGGCTCGAGCAGGTCTACCTTCGCGTCGAGCAGGTTGGTATTGCCGTAGTGGTATCCCATGGCTCCAGCCGAGTGGTGGGCCCAGCATGGCGTGATCTGCGTCTCGTATCCTGCCGCCACTGCGGTTTCCATGTTGTGGAATCGCGCCGTCACCTCGCGCAGCTCCGCGAGCAGCCCGGCGTCGGCACTCGTCGCCGCGGGCGCGTCGGCCGCTTCGACCGACGCCGCGAAGTAGGGTTCGATCGGCTCAGCCTGCGGATCGCAGGCGCCCAGAACGGCACCCGACAGAACGAGCGCGGAGGCGAAGCCGCGCGTTGATGTGATTCTCATTTCGGTATTCCTTTCCGTGGACGCAGCCGTTCAGGCCGCAGCGTTGGCGTACGCCATAGTGGGATCGATCATCGCCCTTACCTCCGACACTCGGTTGGCCGGGAAGCCGGAGCGCTCCGCGTGATCGCGGATCAGCTGCTCGCTCTCAGCGATGTAGACGCAGTAGATCTTGTCCTGGGTGACATAGCTGTGTACCCACTGGATGTCGGGACCCAGATCGTCCAGGACGCCGCAGGAGAGAGCAGACGCGCCATGGAGCTCATCTCTGCTCATGGCACCCGCGCCCGGAATGTCCCGCTCGATTACGAACTTCGGCATTGCTTACCTCCGGTTGAATTGAACTGAATGGTGCACCGAAGGTAGGTCTGGCGGGTCGCTCGCAGCTTCGCCCGGACGTGCCATTTTCCACCGCGCTAGCGGCTGGCCTCATCGGGCCATC
>DATHUY010000033.1 GCA_035461765.1 Longimicrobiales bacterium | reverse complement strand
GGACCGAAGCGGCACCAGGGCGACGCTCAGGTTCCGGAGGGGTTCTACAACATCGACCTCTTCAACCCCAACAGCAGCTATCATCTGTCGATGCGCGTCGACTATCCGAATGCACGCGATCGCGCCGCGAATCCGGATGGCAACCTGGGCGGCGACATCTACATCCATGGCGACTGCGTTTCCGAAGGCTGCCTCGCCATGACGGACGAGGGAATCGAGGAGCTGTACTGGATCGGGATCGAGGCGCACGCGATGGGCCAGACCCGCATCCCCGTGCACATCTTCCCGGCGCGGCTGGACAATGCCGAGATGCGCCGGATGAAGGACGTGTTCGCCGACCACCCGGAGCTGCTCCGGTTCTGGAGGACGCTGCAGCCCGGGTACGAGTACTTCGAGAAGCATCATCGTCTGCCGCAGGTGCTGGTGGATGCCGGCGGCACGTATCGGTTCGACGGCTGATCGCTACCGGAACGTGAACAGTTGCGCAGGAGCCCCCGCCACGGCGGGGGCTCCCTGCGTTCCGGGCCCGCCATCACAGAACGCTCTCAGACGTCCCTGTGCACCCCGCAACGCACTGCTCTTCGCCTCCCTCCAACGGATGGAGGGACTCGCGTGTCATCCTGAGGAGGCCGGGCACATGCCGGCACGCTCCTTCAGTCCACGAGATCATGACGATCGATCCCGCATTGCAGGCGCTGAACCGTTTCGGGCTGGGTGCCCGTCCGGGCGAGAAGCACGACATCTCCGAGCCGCGCGGCTGGGTGCTGGAGCAGCTGGATCGGCCGCCCTCGGCGCCGTCCGCGGAACGGGCGCATGTCGACGCGTCGAATGCCCTGGGGGACCTGCGTGCTGCGCAGTCGTCGGGCGACAGGGAGGCCGCTGCGCGCGCCCGCCGCCGCATCACAGCGATCACCGCGGCGGAGATGGCTGCGGCGCTGGAGCAGCGTGTCACGACGGATGCGCCGGTCGTGGAGCGACTCACGGCGTTCTGGTCCAACCATCTGTGCGTGTCGATGGCGGGCAAGGTGGTCGTGGCGGCGCTCGCGGGTGCGTACGAGCGGGAGGCGATCAGGCCGCATGTGCTCGGGCGCTTCGAGGACATGGTGCTGGCGTCCGCGATGCATCCTGCAATGCTGCTCTATCTCGACAACGCGCAGTCGATCGGTCCGGCGTCGCCCGCGGCGCGGCGGCAGCGCGCGCGTGCGGGCGCGCGGCGCGGACTCAACGAGAACTACGCGCGCGAGCTGCTCGAGCTGCACACGCTCGGCGTGGATGGCGGGTACACGCAGGGCGACGTACAGGAGCTCGCGCGCATCCTGACGGGCTGGACAGTTACGGGGCGGGGCGGGGCGCGCCCGGGCGTCGCCGGCGCTGGCGTGCTGCGCTTCGCGTTCGACCCGCTGCTGCACGAGCCCGGTTCCAAGGTCGTGCTCGGCACGGATTATGGCGAGGCGGGTGTGGAGGAGGGACGTCGAGCGATACGCGCCCTGTGCCGCCATCCCGCGACGTCGCGGTTCATCGCGGACAAGCTGGTCCGCCACTTCGTCTCGGACACGCCGCCTCCTGCCACCGTCGCTGCCGTAGCGCGCGCGTTCGCGGACAGCGACGGTGATCTGCGTGTCACCACGCGAGCACTCGTCGAACACCCGGACGCCTGGAGCGGGCAGGCGCGCAAGTTCCGTTCGCCGCAGGACTGGCTGATCGCGGTTCTGCGTGCGCTCGACATCAGGCGTGCAGGCGCGCTGCCGCCGCTGCTGCGCCAGCTGCGCCATCCGATGTGGTCGCCGCCCGCACCGAACGGTTTCGGCGACACTGCGCGTGAATGGGCGGATCCCGACTCGCTGCTGAATCGGGCCGAGCTCGCACGCACGGTCGCGCGCCGCGTACCGCCCGGTCTTGATCCGCGCACGCTCCTCGATGTCGTGGAAACGGCAGCGACGGATCCGCTCCGCGACATGCTCGCGGACGACACCATCGACAACGCCGAGCGGGTTGCTCTCGCGCTCGCAGCGCCTGCATTCCAGTGGAGGTGATCATGCAGCGACGTGAGTTTCTCCGGAACATGTGCTGGGGCGGCGTGGCGACGTTCGGCTTTCCGACCGTGAGCTTTGCGCACATCCGGCAGCCCGGCCGCCTGGTGTTCGTTCTCCTGCGCGGCGGGTTCGACGGTCTCGCCGCGGTGATTCCCGTCGGTGACCCCGCGTACCGCAGCCTGCGCGGCGCACTGGCATTCGGCGCGTCGGATGTAGTGGAGCTGGATGAGACGTTCGGCCTGGCACCCGGCCTGGCGCCGCTGCGTGCGTTCTGGGATGAGGGCGAGCTCGTCGTGCTGCATGCGATGGCGATACCGTATCGTACGCGCAGCCACTTCGATGGACAGGCGATTCTCGAGACCGGCCTCGACCGGCCGGTGGGCGCTTCCGACGGCTGGCTCAACCGCCTGCTGCAGGTCATGCCGGGCGAGCGGTCGGGGATCGCGATCGCGTCCGGCATGCCGCGCTCGATGAGCGGGCCGCATGCCGTGCAGACATGGTCACCGGCACAGCTCGGTGTAGTAGACGACGCGTTTCTCGAACGTCTCGCCGTGCTCTATCGCGCGGACGGCACACTGCATGGACAGTTCGAGGCGGCGCTTCAGCAGCAGGAGGCGGTCGGCGAAGAAGCGATGGCGGGTGGCGGTGCACGCCGCGCCGGCATCGTGCCGCTCATGCGTGCAGCTGCGCGCATCCTCCGGCAGAGCACCGGCCCCAACGTCGCGGCGGTCGAGTTCAGCGGCTGGGACACGCACGCGAATCAGGGTGCCGCGGGCGGAGCGCTCGACCGGCTCCTCGCTCAGCTGGCCGATGGGCTCGTGGCGTTCCGCGCAGAGATGGCATCGGCGTGGCGCGATACGACGGTGGTCGTGATGACGGAGTTCGGTCGCACGGCGCGCCCGAACGGTACGCGCGGCACCGATCACGGCACTGCGGGCGCCGGCTTCGTGCTCGGGCCCCGGCTCGCGCGCTCCGCCATTCTCTCCGACTGGCCGGGCCTCGCGACCCAGGCGCTCTACGAGGGGCGCGACCTGAAGCCCACGCTCGATACGCGAGCGGTTCTGAAGGGTGCGATCGCCGGAACGTTCGACCTGACGGCCGCGCAGGCGGACCGCGTCTTTCCGGATTCAGCCGGCGCGCGCGGATTGTACGAGATGATGAGCTGAAGGGTGTGAGGTCTATGCCACCACCCGGTTCCGTCCGTTCTTCTTCGCGCGATACATGGCCTTGTCGGCGGCCTTCACGACGGCATCCGTCGTCGGGTTGCGGCTGTCCACACCGGCGAGGCCGACACTGATGGTGACGCCGATGCGGCGCTCGTCGCTCTTGCGCATGCCGCGCCGGCGCTCTCCTTCGGCTTTCGTCGGCCGCGGCTGCCGCCGCAGCGTGAACTTCGCACTCGCGACCGCCTCGCGGACTTCCTCGACGTGCGGCAGCGCTTCCGCTTTCGTCTTTCCGGGAAACACGATCGTGAATTCCTCACCGCCCGAGCGGTAGGCGCGGCCACCGCCGGTAACCGCTGCGAGCCGGCTGGCCACCATGCGCAGCACTTCGTCGCCCACGTCGTGTCCATAGCGGTCGTTGAACGACTTGAAGTGATCGACATCGACGATCGCAACGGTGTAGGGCGGTCGCAGGGCCGACAGCGTCTGCGACAGCACGCGCCGCGCAGGCAGCCCCGTCAGCTCATCGTGGAACGCCATCATGTACGCCGCTTCCACGAGTGTAATGATCAGCACCAGCCCGGCCGCGAGCATCCAGATGCCGCGTCCCGTCGTGCCCGCCGGCTGCGCCGTCGCGAGAACACCGGCGAGCGCGGCCCAGCCCAGCCCCGCGTCCGTCGCCTTCTCACGGAAAAGTGCTATCGCGGCGAGCGTGCCGAGGCCGGTGAGCGCCGCGGCGAGCGCGACCTGCTCGAGCCCCGTCCAGCTGGTGTAGATCGGATCGATGAAGTGGTACGTCAGGAAGAACTGCGTTTCCGCCGGCGCGGCGATCAACGCGGCCGTGGCGCCGCCCGCCATCATGACGAGCAGCAGAGTCTGCACGGCGACGTGCCGGCCCGCGACATTGCGGTCCGTGGACAGTGCGAGCACCGCCACGAGCACGGGCAGGAGCGTGGCCGTGAGCGTCGTCACTGCGTGGCTGCCGCCGAAGGCCTGCTCATGCAGCACGCCCTGTGCTGCCAGCAGCAGCAGCGCGGTCAGCAGCACGCGGCTGCGATGCATGCGCCAGGCGAGGAGCACGGCGACGGCGAGCGCCACCAGCGGATAGCCGCGCGACGCCTGTCCCAGCAGGTCCGTCGTCGGCATGAACACGAGTAGCATGCCGGCCGCGGTGAGCGTCACCGCGCCGGGCGCGACCAGCGTGAAGAGCGTCTTCAGCGACACAGTGTTTTTCTTCCGGCTGCCCGTGGACGTTGATGTGCCCGCGGGGAGAGGCGGGACGGCGCATCAACCTCGCAAGGGTGCGGCCGGACGGCAAGCGGGCTGCAAGCCCTTGAAAATGCTGGAGCCGGCACGCCGCGGTTCTGGCACGGCCGCTCCGCCCGTGACACAAATTACCGGGCACCGGTTAAAAACGTCGGCTGCCGGCGTCAGTGCTCACTGCCCGTGAACGTGGTGACTCCGGGCCCGACTTGCCGCGGCAGCGGCGCGGGTATCAATTGCGGCGCAGTGAACAGCATTACAGGAAGGAACACATGTCGGAACTGGCACCTGCCACTCTCGAGGGGTGGTATGCGCTTCATCAGATGATGGCGATCGACTGGACGGCCGTGCGGGCCATGCCCGCGGTGGAGCGGGCGAACATGCGTTCTGCCGCGACCGACCTCATCACCTCGATCAGTACGCCGTCGGAAGCAGGGTGGAGCGGCGTTTACCAGCTGGTCGGTGGCATGGCGGACCTGATGTTCGTCCATTTCCGCGAGACGCTCGACGATCTCGGGCGCGTCGACATGCGGCTGCGCCGGTCCCGTCCGGGGGCTGCACTCCGCCTCGAGCACGATTACACGTCCGTTACCGAGGCCGGCCTCTACCATGCCACCGCCGAAGCAGCCGCGGAAGCGAAGCCGCTGTCGAAGGAATTCGACCGGCTGCTCGAGGAGGCGGCCGCTGCGGAACGCGCCAGTCCGCACGTGGAGACCCGCCTGTTTCCGCGCGTGCCCGATGACATGCGGTACGTGAGCTTCTATCCCATGAGCAAGCGACGCGTGCACCCGGACAACTGGTATTCGCTGCCCGTGACGGAACGCAACCGGCTCATGCGCGAGCACGGCCTCACGGGCCGCCGGTACGCAGGGCGCGTGTTCCAGGTAATAACGGGCTCGACCGGGCTGGACGACTGGGAGTGGGGCGTCACGCTGTTCGCGAAGGATCCGCTCGAGTTCAAGCGCATCGTAACCGAGATGCGCTACGATGAGGCGAGCGCGAAGTACGGCGAGTTCGGAGAGTTCTTCACGGGAGTGAAGCTGACTGCCTCGGAGTTCGGTGCTCTCTTCGACGTCGACTGAGTCAGCGCGTCACCTGCCGGCCCACTGCTTCCACGTGGCTTCCGCTTCGCCGATCGTGAGCTGACTGCCGTTACGGACGAGCGGCTGGCGCAGCAGCAGCGGCTCGTCCGCCAGGATCTCCAGCCAGCGCTCATCGCCGTAGAGCGCGTGCGTCAGACCGAGATCCGTAAACCGTTTCGAGTCCCGGTCGATCAGCGACTCCGTCCCGAACTTCTGCACGAACCTGCGCAGCTCGCCCGGTGACGCTGCGCGCTGCGTGAGGTCCACGAAGTGCACCGTGATGCGGCGCTCCTTGAAGAAGCGCTGCGCCTTGCGTGTCGCTGCGCTCTTCTTCGTGCCGAATATCTGGATCTCCATGCTCGTCAGACGGCCACGTCGTGAAACTGCAGGTCCGGATGCCTGTCGATCGTGTGACGCATCGTCCACTCCGACTCGAACAGCAGCAGCGGCCGGTTCTTCGAGTCGAACACGAGGGAGCGCCCCGTCGATCCGCCGAGCCGGTCGATCTCCGCACGCGGGCCCGTCACCCAGCGCGCGTGTCCGTAGGGCAGGTTCTCCAGACGTGCCTCGACACCGTACTCGTGCTTCAGCCGATGCAGCAGGACGTCGAACTGAAGTCGACCGACCGCGCCGACGAGCGGCTCCGGTCCCGCGTGCGTCGTTGCGTAGAACACCTGCGCCGCTCCTTCCTCCGACAGCTGGCGCAGACCCTTGTCCAGGTGCTTGCGACGCAGCGGATCGCGGACCATGATGCGCGCGAAGTGCTCCGGCGAGAAGCGCGGCATCTCTTCGATGTGGATCGGCCCGTTCTGCGACAGCGTATCGCCGATGCGCAGGCCGCCCCGGTCGTGCAGGCCCACCACGTCGCCCGGCCACGCCTCTTCGATGTGCGTTCGCTCCTGCGCCATGAACTGCTGTGGCTGCGCCAGCCGGACACTGTCCCCGCTGCGCGTGTTCTGTACCACCAGCCCGGGCTCGAAGCGGCCGGAGCAGATCCGCAGGAACGCAATGCGGTCGCGGTGCTTCGGATCCATGTTCGCCTGGATCTTGAAGACGAAGCCGGTGAACGACTCATCGAGCGGATCGACCATCCCCTCGGTCGACGGTCGCGGTCCGGGCGGCGGTGCCATGTCCAGGAAGTGGTGCAGGAACGGCTCGACACCGAAGTTCGTGAGCGCACTGCCGAAGAACGCGGGCGCGAGCGTGCCTGCCAGGACCGCATCCTGATCGAAGTCCGCGCCGGCCGCGTCGAGCAGCTCAATGTCATCGAGCAGTGCCGCGTGCGCCTCTTCGCCGAGCAGCCTGCGCGCCTCCTCCGTGCCGAGCTCCGCGAGGCGGGCATGTGCCTGCTTTGAACCGTGATGCGCATCCCGGTCGAAGAGATGGATCTGGCGAGTCAGACGGTCGTATACGCCGACCAGGCGTCCGCCCTCCGCAATGGGCCACGTGACCGGATAACAGCGCAGCCCCAGCTCCGCCTCCACATCGTCGAGCAGCTTGAGCGGCGGCTCGCCGGCACGGTCGCACTTGTTGACGAACACGAATATCGGCGTGCGCCGGCGATGGCATACGGCGAACAGCTTGCGTGTCTGCTCCTCCACTCCCTTGCGGTTGTCCAGCAGCATGACAGCGCTGTCCGCAGCGACCAGCGTGCGGTACGTGTCCTCCGAGAAGTCCTGGTGGCCCGGCGTATCGAGCAGGTTGACCTTGTGGCCGTCGTATTCGAACTGCAGCACGCTGGACGTGATCGAGATCCCGCGCTCCTGCTCCAGCTTCATCCAGTCGGACGTCGCGTGACGCGCCGCCCGCCGCGCCTTGACCGAGCCCGCCAGGTGGATGGCGCCGCCATACAGCAGCAGCTTCTCCGTGAGCGTGGTCTTGCCCGCGTCAGGGTGGCTGATGATGGCAAATGTGCGCCGGCGTGCGACGGCATCGGCGAGCGTGCTGCTGGACATCTGATCCATACTGGAATGGTGCTTTCCTGCGAGGTACCGCCCCGCGCGCCATGATGCTACACCAGAAGCGCCGGATCGTCCACCGGGCTGCCCGGCGATGCACTGGCTCTCACCTTGCACAGCAATCGTACGGGCGGCCGCACCCCGCGGCCCCGGTACACTGCAGAGGAGGGCCGCAATGGCGGACATCCGGGTGGAGCGGAAGAGCGGCGGGCGCATATGGCTGTGGGTCCTGCTGGTAGTGGTGCTGCTGATCGTGGCCGCACTGCTGCTCGACCGTGCCGGTTACATCGAGCTGCCCATCGACCTCGGCGCCATGGACGCGGCTGTGTCCGCGCCGGCGCTCGCATGGGCTGCAGTCGCTTACCCGCAGGAGGCATGAGCATGGCTAAGAACAAGGACAGGAGCCGCCGGGACCAGTCCGGCATCGGCCCGGACCCCGAGACCGCGCGCCGGCACCGCCTGGTGGCGATGCACGACCTGGACGGTTACACGATCGCCGATGGCGAGCCGGATATCCGCGGCTGGGACGTGCGCACGCTCAATGGCCGGGAGATCGGCGAGATCGAGGATCTGCTCATCGATACCGAGCGTGGGGAAGTCGTGATGATCGAGGTCGAGCTGCGCGACGGCGGCGTGCACGCCGAGGTGCCGATCCGGTCCGTCCAGCTCGACCGCGAGAACAAGGCTGTGATCGTGGACAGCGGCGACATCGACGCGCGCCACGACCAGCGGCCGCGCGATCGCATGAAGGCCGTCGAGCGTCACGATGAGGTGCGCGATGCGCGTGGCGATGTGCCGAGATCGGTGACCTACGGTGCGAGCGAGCGCGACTCCGACCGGGGTCTGATCGACGACGACACCGAGGAGGTGGTCATCGAGCGTCGTCCCGTCATCGAGGAAGTGGTTGTCCGCCGCAAGGTGGTCGACGAGGAATAGGCGGCACGCAGAAGACAGTGGGACGGGGGCGCTCCGCTGATGCAGGGCGCCCGTTGTTCCGTGCTGTCCTTGACAAGTCGGCGTGCGCGGAGGTGAATTACCGGCGGGTTCGCCCATCCGCCAACCAGAGTGAGCATGTCGACCTTCGAGAACCAGATCGCCAGCACGGCCACCGAGGTCGCGCTGTCAGGGGAGAGGTATATTCCGCGCCGCTCGGTGGTGAGCTGGGTCCTCTACGACCTCGCCAACACCATCTTCTCGCTTGGCATTGTGTCACTCTATTTCTCGCTCTGGGTGCAGGACGCGGTGGGGGCCGATCGGGCCGACATGGTCTACCCGCTGATCACCGCGATCTCGATGTCGATCATCTTCCTGGTCTCCCCCCTGCTGGGGGCGATGACGGACCGCGCACCACGCAGGATGCCTTTCCTCATCGCGAGCACGATGATCTGCGTGGGATGTACCATGCTGCTCGCCCGCTGGGGCTTCTATACCACCGCCGTGCTTTTCATCATCGCCAACATCGCGTACCAGGCCGGCCTCCAGTTCTACGATGCTCTGCTCCCTGAGGTGAGTACGCCGGAGAATCGGGGACGTATCGGCGGTATCGGGGTCGGAGTCGGCTACCTCGGCTCCTATCTCGCCATCGCGATCGGCTCGGTCATTGGCGTCGAGCGTGCGCCGGAGCTGTTCACCGCGATCGCTGTCGCGTTCCTCGTTTTCGCGATACCGTGCTTCTTCTTCGTGCGCGAGCGGGGCAACCCCCGCACGCGTCCAATCACGTTCCGCATGGTCCCCGAGGCGACCCGGGAGACGATTCGTACGCTCCGCTCCGGCCGCGAGTATCCCGGCCTGCTGCGCTTCCTCGTCGGCCGCGTCTTCTACACGGACGCGATCAACACGGTCATCTCGATCATGGGACTGTACACAGTCAACGTCGCGGTGAACACAGGACTCACTCAGGAGGAGGGCAGGGCCAAGGCGAATCTCGTGCTCGCCGTGGCCATCACATTTGCCGTCATTGGCGGGTTCGTGTGGGGCTGGCTTACGGACCGTTACGGCCCGAAGCGCACGCTGAGCTGGGTGCTGCTCAGCTGGATGGGCATCTTCATCTTCGCGGCGGTCGTCGGCATCGCCGGCCTGCCGCTCCTGCCGCTTTATATCGTCGCGTCCGCTGCCGGCTTCGCGCTCGGAGGCGTCTGGTCCGCCGATCGCCCCTACATGCTGCGTCTCACGCCGCCCGACCGCATTGGCGAGTTCTACGGACTCTACGGCATGGTCGGCCGCTTCTCCGCCGTCACCGGTCCCCTGATCTGGGCGGGCATGGCATTCATCACCATCCGAACGATCGGATTGCAGGAGCACGTCGGCCAGGGTTTCGGCGTCCTCGCTCTGCTCGTCCTCGTGATCATCTCCTACTTCATCCTGCGCCGTGTCACCGACGAGCACCGCGACTGGGACGCACTGAGGGGCGCTGCGCGTGTTGAGCCGATTCCTACCCCCGTGGCAGATCGCTCGTCATGATGAACAACGGCTTGTCCCAGAAGTCGTAGATCGGACGCAGGCGGTCCGTGCTGTAGTACTTCTTCACGTCAACGTGCTTCTTCGTGCCCGTGACGACCTCGATCGAGACCGAGTCGTAGCGACCGTTGTGCACGCTCACCAGCCGGCCGAACTCCCCGCGCAGGATCAGGTCGAGCGCCAGGTTGCCGAATGCCATCGGCACGATCGAGTCGAGCGCGTCGGGATCGCCCGAGCGTACCAGATAGCCGAGCCGCTGATTGACGACGTTGACCTTGCGGCCGTTGTTGTACCGCGGCGAGAGGTCCTGCAGCATCGCAGACACCGAATCGCCGATACCGCCCAGCTTGCGGTGCCCGTACTGATCGGCCTCGCCTCCCTCGAACGACATTCCCTCCTGCGTCGCCATGCGCGCGCCCTCCGAGACGAGCGCGACGGCATAGCGGCTCGGGTGCCGGTTCCGGTCGTACACCATCAACTCGGCCAGGCGCTCGATGTCGAACGCGTGCTCGGGGATGATGCAGCGGTCGGCCGCACCCGCCATGGTCGGCAGGAGCGCCGTGAAGCCGGCGTAGCGACCGAACACTTCGATCACGAGGAACCGTTCATGGGAGCCGGCGGACGTACGCAGACGGTGCGTCAGCTCGATCGTGCGCGTCACGCACGTGCTGAATCCGATGCAGTAGTCCGTGCCCGGCACGTCATTGTCCATGGTCTTCGGAATTGCGACGACGTTCACCCCTTCCTCGTGCAGCCGCTGTGCGTAACTCAGCGTGTCATCGCCGCCGATCGGGATGAGATGATCGACACCCAGGTGCTCGAGATTGCGCAGGACCTGAGGTGTGACGTCATTCACATCGTCGCGGTACGTCTCGGCAAGGTGCGCGGGCATCGCGCTCCGCGGCAGATGGCTCGGGCGCGTCCGTGACGTGTGCAGGAACGTGCCGCCTGTGCGGCCCGCCCGATTGACAACCTCCTCCGTCAGGATCTGGTAGTTGAAGCTGTTGTCCGCACCCTTCTCCGGATCCATGTCCACCAGTCCGCCCCACCCCCGGCGGATTCCGATCACGCGGTATCCTTCCCTCGTTGCCCGGACGGTAATGGCGCGGATGGCCGGATTCAGTCCCGGTACGTCTCCACCGCCCGTCAGTATGGCGATCGTGCCCTTCGTCACCGGCGTTCCTCCACAGTTCGAGTGACGTGCGACGGGTGCAAGAAAAACGCCGGTGCTCTGCGCGCAGCTGGCTAGATGATGGTTCGCTGGATGGCCATGATGCCGCCGACGATGAGCAGCAGCGAGATCATGAATCCGATCGTGCGTGCGGGTGAGCCGGAGCGCGCGGGCTCGCGCCGCCGCGCCAGGACGGACGCGCCGTGCGCGGCGGCAGCGGCGAGCACCATCATGAAGAGATGGCCGGTGAGTGCGCCGTAGAACGGGAAGCCGGTCAGCAGCAGCAGCACGCCCAGTACGATCTGCAGATCCAGCAGGCCGATGAACGCACCGGACAGAGCCCGCTCCGCCCGCGGCGGCAGACCCGCCGTCCCCCAGCCGATGATGGCCGCGATGACCGCGCCCACTCCAGCGAGCAGAACGAGGTAGCGTACGTACGAATGGATTGTGAACAGGGTCTCTGTCACCATCTCCTCCGATTCAGTGCGCGCGTAGGATAGAGCGCTGGCGCGCCCGCGGCAAGCAATCGCTCGACGCCTCCGCATCATGTCCGATCGCTCCACGCGCCGCACTGCGGCGCGACCGCTGGCGGTGCAGCGCGTATCACTGTATGCTGACTTAAACTCACCGAGCCGAACCTGACCGTCGCGCGTCGCGACAGAGGATCGCCATGCTCCAGACACGCCTCCGTGCAGCGGCCGTACTGCCGCTCCTCTTCGCTCTCGCCCAGGACGCCGCGGCACAGACGCGCGTCACCTCGCCCGAACAGCAGTTCGGCCATCCCATAGGCGCCGACTACGTGCTGCCCGACTACACCGCCTTCATGAGCTACTGGCAGCGTCTCGCCGGTGAGTCGGACCGCATGGTGCTCGACACGATCGGTACCACGGAGGAGGGGCGGCCCCAGCTGATGGCCATCATCACTTCGCCCGGGAACCATCGCAATCTGGAGCGCTATCGCGAGATTTCCCGCCGCCTCGCCCTCGCCGAAGGCCTCACGGACGATGAGGCTCGACGCCTGGCCGAGGAGGGCAGGGCTGTCGTATGGATCGACGGCGGCCTGCACGCCACGGAGGTGCTCGGTGCTCAGCAGCTGATGGAATCCGTGTACCAGCTCATCAGCCGCGACGATCCGGAGACCCTGCGCATCCTCGACGATGTCATCATCCTCGCGGTGCACGCCAACCCCGATGGCATGGAGCTCGTCTCCGACTGGTACATGCGCGAGGCGGATCCCGAGGAGCGCAGCACCGGCGGACTGCCGCGCCTGTACCAGAAGTACGTCGGCCACGACAACAACCGCGACTTCTACGCCTCGACGCAGGCCGAGACGGAGAACATGAACCGCGTGATGTACACGGAGTGGTACCCGCAGATCGTCTACAACCACCACCAGACTGGACCGGCCGGGACCGTGATGTTCGCACCACCTTTCCGCGACCCGTTCAATCACAACTACGATCCGCTGATCCCCGTGAGCATCGACATGGTCGGTGCGGCGATGCACGACCGCTTCCTGCGCGAGGGCAAGGCGGGCGTGACGATGCGGTCCGGCGCGAACTACTCGACGTGGTGGAATGGCGGTCTGCGTACGACGCCGTATTTCCACAACATGATCGGCCTGCTGACCGAGACGATCGGCAGCCCCACACCGCTCCAGATCCCGTTCATCCCGCGTCGCCAGATTCCGCACAGCGATCTGCCTGACCCGATCGAGCCGCAGACGTGGCATTTCCGGCATTCGGTCGACTACTCGGTGACGGCGAACTACGCCGTACTGGACATCGCATCGCGGCGCCGTGACACGTTCCTGTACAACATTTACCGGATGGGAGCGAACGCGATCGCGCGCGGTAGCGAGGACACGTGGACGCACTATCCGCGCTACGTGGCGAGTGCCGCGGTAGCGCTGCGCGACACGGCCGAGGCCGAGGACGCCGGTACGGATGACGCGCCGAACATGAACGCGCGCGGCACGCGGGAGGATTTCGAGAGCACGCTGCGCGACCCCGCGCTGCGCGATGCCCGTGGCTATATCATCCCGGCCGATCAGCCGGATTTCCTGACGGCCGCCAAGTTCGTGGATGCACTCCTCGAGACCGGCGTTCACGTGCATCGGGCGACCAGCGCGTTCAATGTTGCGGGGAAGCAGTATCCCCCCGGCTCCTTCGTCGTGAAGACAGCCCAGGCGTTTGCGCCCCACGCCATCGACATGTTCGAGCCGCAGGACCACCCGGACGACATCCCGTATCCGGGCGGGCCGCCGACGCCGCCGTACGATAACGCGGGCTGGACGCTCGCCTACCAGATGGGCGTGCAGTTCGATCGTGTCGTCGAGGGTTTCGACGGACCGTTCGAGAAGATCGAAGGGTTGCGCGCGCCGCGGCCCACGGGCGGAATCGCGGGTTCCGGCAATGCGGGCCTGCTGCTCACGGCACAGGCGAATGATGCATTTCTCGCGGTGAACCGCCTGCTTGCCGCTGGCCACACGGTATACCGGCTCCGGCAGCCGCACCGTGCCGGTCGCACGACGCATCCAGCGGGGACGTTCTACATCCGGCAGCAGGGCGATGCGCGCGCCGATGCGGAGCGCATCGCGCGCGAGACGGGCCTCACGTTCACGGCTACGGGCGCGCGTCCGTCCGGCGAGCACACCCGCCTGGAGCCGATCCGCGTCGCGCTCTGGGACCGCTACGGCGGCTCCATGCCGTCCGGCTGGGCGCGCTGGATCCTCGAACGCTTCGACTTCCCGTTCGACGTCGTGTATCCGCAGACGCTCGACACCGGTGACCTCAGCCAGTACGACGCCATCCTCTTCGTGACCGGCGCCATTCCGCCGGTGCGACAGGGCGGCGGCGGGCGCGGTGGCATGGGCGGCGACGACGACGATGTGCCCGCCGAGTTCAGCCACATGACGGGCAGCATCACCGCGGAAACCACGATCCCGCGCCTGCGCCAGTACCTGGAGGCGGGCGGCACCATCGTGACGATCGGAAGCTCCACGAATCTCGCTCAGCACCTGGGTCTGCCGATCCATGATGCACTCGCCCGATCCGTCGACGGTCGCGAACAGTCGCCGCCCCGCTCGGAATACTACGTGCCTGGCTCGCTGCTCGACGTGCGTGTGGACAACACATTGCCAGTGGCGTACGGCATGCCGGATCGGGTGGATGTCATGTTCGACAACAGCCCGGTCATGCGCATCGAGGCGGGTGCCGACAACATCCGGCCCATCGCCTGGTTCGACTCGCCTTCGCCGCTGCGCAGCGGCTGGGCGTGGGGCGAGCGTGCGCTCGAGGGCGGAATCGCCATGGTCCAGGCCGACGTCGGCGACGGGCGCCTCTTCCTCTTCGGGCCCGAGGTCCTCTTCCGCGCCCAGCCGCACGGCACGTTCAGGTTCGTGTTCAACGGCCTGTATTCATCGGCCGGCACCGACGCCCGGATCCGGTGAGAACGCGCGCCGCTGCGGGCGCAGAACCGTCGGCCGGGAGCGGCACTCCGGCTCCCCGCCGCCAGCGCGAGCTGCACCGTGACCTGCTGCCCCTGGCGCCGCTGCTGTACCTGGCCTGGGCCGACGGTGCCCTCTCCGCCGAGGAGCTCGAGGCGGTGCGTGACGTCGCCGGCCGGCCGGACCTCCTCGACGCGCACGCTCGTACCGTGCTGCGTGCGTGGCTGAACCCCGATGACCCTCCCTCCGCCGCGGAGCTCGAACGGCTGCTCGAGCTGATCGAGGCGTATGGCGGCCACGACATGGCCGCCGGTCCCGAGGACCTCGTGCGGCTCGGTGAGCGCATCGCCGCCACCGCGCAGACGGACACGGGAGACGCCGTGCGAACGGCACTGGAGGAGCTCCAGCAGGCGCTCGGCGTCGCGAGCGTCGAGGCCGCACGATCGCTCACCGACACGCCGCCGCCCGCCCCGCCCGACGTCGCCGGAATCCGGCACACCCCCGCTCTCGCGTTCGATCCCGCGCGCCTGAACGAGTGGCTGGACTCCGATTCACGCGACACGCGTGCGCGCGTGATGCAGGTTCTCACGACCGACTCGTTCCACTTCGTCGATCCACGCGATACCCGTGCATACCGCGAGACCGTCCTGGCCTGGTGCCGCGTTCTTGCCGACGAAGGATTCGGTGCGCTCGCGTTCCCGGAAGAGTTCGGCGGCAGGAACGATGTGGCGGCATCGATCGCCGCATTCGAGACCATCGCGTACCACGACCTGAGCCTGCTCGTGAAGTATGGCGTGCATTTCGGTCTGTTCGGCGGCAGCATCTTCCTGCTGGGCACGCGCCGACATCACGAGAAGTACCTGCGCGATGTCGCGTCTCTGGAGCTGCCCGGCTGTTTCGCGATGACCGAAACGGGACACGGCTCGAACGTGCGCGACATCGAGACGACGGCCCGCTACGATTCCGCCACCGGTGAGTTCGTCATCCACACGCCATCGCTCCACGCACGCAAGGACTACATCGGCAATGCCGCCCTGCACGGTCGCCTCGCCGTCGTCTTTGCACAGCTCCACACCGATACCGGCGACCACGGCGTGCACGCGTTCCTCGTTCCGATCCGTGACGGCGACGGCAACGTCCTCGCGGGCGTCTCCATTGAGGATTGCGGGCTCAAGGCAGGTTTGAACGGCGTCGACAACGGCCGCATCGCATTTGACCAGGTGCGCATCCCGCGCGATAACCTGCTCGACCGCTACGGCAGCGTCAGCGAAGGCGGCGCGTACGCCAGCCCCATACCCGGCGCAGGCCGCCGCTTCTTCACCATGCTCGGCACTCTCGTGGCCGGCCGCATCAGCATCGCCTGCGCCAGCCTCAGCGCCGCAAAGAACGGCCTCACCATCGCCGTCCGCTACACCGACCAGCGCCGGCAGTTCGGTCCCGAAGGCGGCGCCGAGGTGCCCGTGCTCGACTACATCACCATGCAGCGCCGCCTCATCCCGCGGCTCGCCACGGCCATCGCCCTCGACTTCGCTCTCAAGTCCCTCGTCCGTTCCTTCGCCACCCGTTCCGATGAGGACACGCGCGAGATCGAGACACTCGCAGCCGCACTCAAGGCGTTTGCCTCCGACTGGACCGTCGATACCCTCCAGGAGTGCCGTGAAGCCTGCGGCGGCCAGGGCTACCTCGCCTCCAACCGCATCGGCGCCCTCCGCGCAGATACCGATGTGTTCACGACCTTCGAGGGCGCCAACCACGTCCTCTATCAGCTCGTCGCACGCGGCTGCCTCACCGAGTACCGCGACCAGTTCGGTGAGCTCAAGCTCTGGAACATCGCGCGCCACATCGCGGCTCGTGCCGCCACCCGCGTCACCGAGCTCAACCCCATCACCACCCGTCGCACCGACACCGAGCATCTCGTCGACACCGACTTCCATGCCGCCGCGTTCCGCTACCGTGAGGAACGGCTCACCGCCAGCCTCGCCCGCCGACTGAAGCAGCGCATCGACGACGGCATGGACAGCTTCGACGCCCTCAACGAGTGCCAGGACCACGCCGTCGCCCTCGGCCGCGCCTTCGCCGAGCGCTTCATCCTCGAACGCCTCCACGCCGGCGTCGCCGACTGCCCTGACCCCGCCTCGGCCCGCGTCCTGGAGCGGCTGTCCGCACTGTTCGGCCTCGCGCGTCTGGAAGCCGGCGCCGACTGGTACCTGGAAACCGGGTACATCGACGCCCCGAAGTCCCGCGCTATCCGCAGTGCCATCAACGATTTGTGCCGCGAATTGCGACCCGTCGCCCCGGCGGTAGCGGCCGCATTCGGCATCCCCGACCGCCTGCTGGAGCCGCCGCCCGCTCATCTCGTCTGATCCGATTTTTCTTGCCCCGGCCGACCCTCCGGAGCCATCTTCGGGGGGTGCGGATCGGCCGCCGGGTGGCGGGTCCGCAGGGACTCACGGGCGGATTCGAGGGGCGGCAGGGGATGAACAGAGGGGACATGGCAACGACCACGAGACGGTCCGCAGCAGAGGAGAGTGTCGATACCGCCTCCCGTCAGATCACGGAGCTGGCGCATGCCTTCCGGGAGTATTCTCAGAACGTTCCCGGCCTGAAGGTGGACATCGTGGGGCACGTGGCGGGCAGCCAGCAGTATGTGCATCCGGTGGCCGGTTTCCACGTGCGTCTGAACGGCGAGTCGGGCAGCGGGATCTCATTGTACGTGTCCTCCCGCTATGGCGAGCTGGTGCGGTGGCGGCAGGGCACGGGTGCACTGCGGGAGCGGTTCATGGTGCACATCGACGAGCCCGGCTTCGGCTGGGGCGAATCGACGTTTCCGACCGCGCAGGAACTGGCGCACGACCTGTTTGCCTACATGCAGTTCAACCTGGACGCGATCAGGAAGAACTGACCGCATCGGCGACGCGGCGGATCGTTCGTTCGCCGACCCACCCACGTTCCGCCGCGTGACGCGCGGCGGCCAGCGTATCATCCGACAGCAGCAGCTCACTCCCGACGGCACGGACTTCCTCCGCGAGCTCACCGATCGCGCGCACGCGCGCGGGATCGGTCGAGACGTTGCGTATGTATACGGCGTGTATGCGTCCGCGGTACTGGTGCACGACGTCGCGGTAGATCTCCGGATCCTCCTGTCCGCTGTCGCCGATCAGGATGAAGGGAAGGGCCGGATATCGATCGAGGATCTGGCGGATGGCGCCCAGCTTGTGCTCACCATGCCCGCGCGGCAGGACGCCGCGGTCGCTGATGCCCCAGTCGCGCAGCGTCAGGGGGCCGAGCGGGATCGTATGGAACTCCAGGAACTCCGTCAGGACCGGATAGAGGTTCCACGGACTGCTGGACACGTAGAAGACCGGATTGGCGTCGGCGCCCTCATCGCCGAGGTGGAGGCCGCTGTAGAACTCGGCGACGCCCGCGAATGGGAGGCGGGTACGTGCGTTCTCGAGGAATGTGCGCCGGAGCATGGCGAGGAGGCGGGTGGCGTCGGTGCGTATGACGGTGTCATCGAGGTCGCTGATCACGCCGAAGCGTGCAGTCGGCGGCGGCACGAGCACGAGACCTGATGTAGCCAGGCGCGGCGCCTCAGGGTGCAGTGGCTCGAGAACCTCGACATCGACCACGTGCCACATGCCGGTCAGCGGGAGCGGACGCGACGGCGCCAGCCACGCGCGATAGAACCCTTCCTCATCGGTGAAGGCCTGGCGTTCGGCCAGTGCGATGCTCAGGCGCAGTCGAGCGCCGGCGACCTCGTCCGTCTCCAGGTGGTGGAACGCGTTCGCCAGGTTCCGCCACCAGCGGTCGGCGGCGTCGATCGGGCCAGCCGGCGGATTGGAAAGGACGCGTCCGGAGACGAACACCTCCGTGGGGCTGCCGAAGCCGCGATAGGCAATGACCTGCCGCGCGCCGGCCGGGCGCGTTCGAGCCGTCGCGCTGTCCACGCTTCGCTCCACGGTTCGTGCGAAGCGGGCGGCCCACCGCTCCCAGCTCATGCGCGCTCGGCGGCACCGCTGGAGCCCGTGCTCCCGTTCCCATCGAGCACCGTGGCCAGAGCGTTCCTGAGATCGGCCTCCAGCGCCTTCCCTTTCTTCAGGACAGTGGCAGTGTGTCGCGTCATGCGCTCGCGTTCCTCGCTGGACAGGTCCTTGGCCGAGATGACGACCACGGGAACATTGCGGAACCGCGGCGTCCCGCGGAAGACCTCGAGGAAGGTCAGTCCGTCCATGATCGGCATGAGGAGGTCGAGCAGGACGATGTCGGGCTCGAAGTCGCGCAGCACGCGCAGCGCTTCCTGGCCGTTGGCAGCCGTGCGCAGCTCGGAGGCCGTGCCGACGAGCATGTCGCCGAGCATGCTGCGTGCGTCCGCGGAGTCGTCGACGACCAGGATCCGGGCGCGTCTCGAACCGAGGTTGCGGCGCAGTATCGCGTAGAGGTCGGCCCGGTCGATGGGCTTCTGCAGCACATCGATCGCGCCGGCGAGCGTTGCCCGGCTCTCCTGCGCGACGACGCTGATGATCACGATCGGGATCGTGGCCAGCTCCGGATCCGCTTTGAGCGAGGACAGCATGTCCCAGCCGTTGACACCGGGCATCATCAGGTCGAGCGTGATGAGGTCCGGCTTCAGCTCGCGCGCGAGCTTCAGTGCATTCGCCGCCGAGTGCGCCGCGATGGCGCGGCAGCCGAACTCCTCCACGTAATGAGTGAGCAGGATGCGGGAATCGGCTTCGTCGTCGACGATGAGGACCAGCCTCTCGCCGGGTGGATGCGGGCGGCCGTCAGCGCCGCTCGTCTCGCTGCCGGGCGGCTCCGATTCCGGCTGATTCGCCGGCATCAGGTCGATTGTGAACTCCGTGCCCGCCTGCACGCGGCTGCGCACGTTCAGCGAGTAGCCGAGCAGCTCGCACAGGGCGCGCGAGATCGGCAGGCCCAGACCGGTGCCGCCGTATTTCCGTGCCGTCGTGCTCTCCGCCTGCTCGAAGGCATCGAAGATGGCCCCCAGCCGTGCGTCGGGAATGCCGATGCCGGTGTCGCTGACACGGATGCGTGCCGGGCGCCCGGTGTCGGCATCGACATCGACGGCCACCGTGATGTGGCCCTTCTCGGTGAACTTGACTGCATTGCCGACCAGGTTGTTGAGCACCTGGCGCAGGCGCGCCGGGTCGGTGAACACCGGTGCGATCCCCTGCGGGATCTGCAGCCGGAGCCGCACGGGCGACCCGCGCAGCTGCAGAGCGAACGGCTGCGAGACGTCGCTGATCAGGGCCTCGAGATCAACGGTCTCGTTCTCGACCTCGATCTTGCCCGCCTCGATCTTCGACAGGTCCAGGATGTCGTTGATGAGGAGAAGCAGGTGCCGCCCGTTGTCCTGGATGCGATCGAGATACGCCACGTCCTGGCTGCGCAGATTCCCCGCCTTGTTCTTCAGCAGGATATTCGCGAAACCGATGACCGAGTTCAGGGGCGTGCGCAGCTCGTGGCTCATGCGCGCCAGGAAATCGCTCTTCGTCCGGCTCGCGGTTTCGGCCGCGTCCTTCGCCGCCCTGAGCGCCGCCTCCGCGCGATGCCGTTCCGTGATGTCGACGAACGCCGCGATCGTGTATGCGATGCGGCCGCTCGCATCATAGATCGGCGCTGCGGAGAGCTGCACCGGAACGTACCGGTCGCCCACGCGTACTTCCGCGTCATCAATCGTGGCCGTCTGTCCGTTCAGCGCCAGCGCCAGTGGTGTCTGATCGGCCGGATACACCCGCCGCTCGCCCGCGCGGTAGAGCGGCAGCGGGTGCGCGCCGTCATCGATCAGGATGGTCGGACCGAGGATGTCCACGGCGGAATTGTTCGCGAACCGCGGCCGCCACAGCGTATCGATGACGATCACGCCGATCGGCAGGTTCTCCATGAACTGGCTGAGCAGTGTCTCGCTGTCCCTCAGTGCCAGCTCTGCACGACGCCGCTCGGTATAATCGCGACGGATGAGTGCCCCTGAGAACATCACGATGATGAATGCGAACACGCCGCCCCCCGCGATGAGCGCGGTGGCGTACCACGCATTCCGTGTCGCCGTTCGACTGCGCGCCGTGAGGCGCTGCGCCTCCTGGTCCTCGAACTCGGCAGCCAGCGCGTCGATCTGCGCCATGACCTGCTGACCCGCGCCTGCCGTCACGCGTTCGGCTGCGGCTTCCAGCCCTGCCGTGCGCCGCAGGTCCGCGACTTCGTGTATCAGACGGATCCGTGTCGCCACCAGCGCCGCCAGCTCCGACAGGCGGCGCTGCTGGTCGCCATCCGTATAGGTCTTCTCGCGCAGCGCATGGATCTGGAGGAGGCTGCGGCTCGTCAGACTGTCGATCGGATTCAGGTAGGCGTCGTTCCCCGTCAGCAGAAACCCGCGCTGGGCGCTTTCCGCGTCGGCCAGGCTCAGCAGCACACTCTGCAGCTCCGTCAGGGCGTCATGCGTCTCGTTGACGTCGCGCGTCGTCGCCGAGAACCGCTGGATTGCCGTGATCGAGGCGACACCGATGAGCGCCACCACGCCGAGCGCGATCACGAATCCGGCGTTGACCTTCTCGGCGGTCGACCACTTCATTCAGGCTCCTGACTGCAGGCGGACCCGTCACGGCAGCGCCGGACCGGCTTCGACGTGCAGGTGGCGGTACTTCCGGCATGGCACGGCACATCCGCAGCCCGCGCAAACCGTACAGTAAAGATGATCCGTCGCGCGGCCGCTGCAAGGTCCCGCTTTCCCGCTGTCGTGTCGCGTCCTACCTTGGGGTACAACCCGTACCGCTCATCCCGGAGCAGGGAGACACGAGAGGCATGCGTCGCTCGACCATCGTCACATACCTGCTGATTGCCGTTCCAGCCGCGTCCCCTCTCGCTGCCCAGGACCGGCCCGAGGTCCAGGGCAGGGAAGCGGCCGTCGTCGCCGGTCACCCGCTTGCGGCCGCGGCCGGCATGGACGTGCTGCGCCGCGGCGGCAACGCGATCGACGCCGCCATCACCATGGCGGCGGTGCTCGCGGTCGTGCGTCCGCATATGAATGGCGTCGGCGGCGATGCGTTCCTGCTCATGCACGAAGGTCGCTCCGGCCGCGTCCGCGCGCTGAACGGCAGCGGCCGCGCGCCCGCGGCGGCCACGCCCGCGGCCATGCGCGCGCTCGGTTACAGCGAGATGCCCGACACGGGAGTGCATGCCGTCACCGTACCGGGCGCCGTGCGGGCATGGGCGGAAGCGCTGCGCCGTCATGGCACCATCCCGCTCGATGTGGCGCTCGCGCCGGCGATCCAGTATGCGGAGCACGGCTTTGCCGTTTCCGAGAAGCTGGCGGCCGACATCGCCGCGAGCCGCCGCAGGATCGAGCGGGATCCCGATCTCGCCGCCGTGTTCCTCCCGGACGGTGAGCCGCCCGCGCCGGGATCGGTGCTCGTCCAGAGGGATCTCGCGCGCACGCTCCAACAGATTGCGCGTGACGGGCCCGATGCGCTCTACATTGGCGATATCGCCCGCCGCATCGACACGTTCATGCACGCTTCCGGCGGCCTGATCACGATCGCCGATCTCGCGCAGCACTCGCCGCTGTGGCAGGAGCCGATCGCGACGACGTACGCCGGAAATCGCGTGCTCGCGTTCCCGCCCAACTCGCAGGGACTCGCGCTGCTCATGCAGATGAACATGGCCGAGCTCTACGACCTGCCGGCAATGGGCCACAACAGCCCCGACTACATACACACACTGGTGGAGGTCAAGAAGCTCGCGTTCACGGAACGCGACCGCTACGTCACTGACCCGTCGTTCGCCGAGATTCCGCTCGACCGCCTGATCTCGAAGGAGCACGCGCAGCAGCTCGTCGAGCGATTCCGTGCGCCCGCCGATGCCACCCGTGGCGCCGCGCACGGCCCCGGCCCCCGGCCCGACGGTGACGGCGACACCGTGTTCCTCGCCGCCGTCGACCGCCACGGCAATGCCGTGGCCCTGATTCAGAGTCTCTTCAGCGCATTCGGCAGCGGACGCATGGTGCCCGGCACCGGCATCGTGCTGCACAATCGTGGAGCGCTGTTCTCGCTCGACGAAGGCCACGTGAATGTGCTGGCACCGGCCAAGCGCACGTACCACACGCTCGCGCCGGCCATGGCGCTGCGTGCCGACGGCTCCCTCTATATGGTGTTCGGTACGCCGGGCGGCGATGGCCAGACGCAGACCCTGCTCCAGGTCTTCAACAACATCGTGCTGTTCGGTATGACGCCGCAGCGTGCCGTGGAGGCGCCGCGCTGGCGTTCCCTCGCCGACACCGCGTTGCAGATCGAGGCGGGCGTGCCGCCGACGGTGCGCGAGCGGCTCACAGCGCTCGGCCACCAGCTGCAGTTGCAGGAGAAACCCTCCGCGTCGCTGGGCGGCGCTCAGGTGATCGTGATCACCGCCGCCGGCGTCAGGGCCGTCGGGGCGGACCCGCGGAGGGAAGCCTACGGCATTGCGTGGTGACCGCTACGCGTCGGCCAGTATCGAGCGCACCTTGGTGACCAGCATGTCCACCGCCACCTCGTTGTGACCGCCCTGGGGGAAGATCACATCCGCATAGCGTTTGCTCGGCTCCACGAACTCCAGATGCATGGGTCGCACGGTGCGCGTGTACTGTTGAATCACGGACTCGGTCGACCGGCCACGCTCGCGGATGTCGCGCTCCAGACGCCGGATGAAGCGCAGGTCCGCATCCGTGTCGACATACACCTTGATGTCCATGAGCGCGCGCAGCGCCGGGTCCCACAGGATCAGCAGGCCATCGACGATGATGACCTTGCACGGCTCCACGTGTTCGCGGTCGGGCAGACGCCGGTGCTCCGCGAAGTCGTAAATGGGCACCGCCACACCGCGTCCCGCGCGCAGCTCCTTCAGATGCTCGACCAGCAGCTCCGTCTCGAGCGAGTCCGGATGATCGTAGTTGATGGCAAGCCGCGCTTCTTCTGTCAGATGGCTCGTGTCGCGGTAGTACGAATCGTGATGGATGACGGTTGCGGCCGCACCGCCGAGGTGGCGCATGATCGCGCGCACCGCCGTCGTCTTCCCGGATCCGCTGCCGCCCGCGACACCGACCACTATCGGTTTCATGCATTTTCCCTTTCACCGCGCGGAAAATGGACGCGCCGGAGGATGAGTACAAGTGGCAGGTGAAGTGCGTGCGTACGCACACGCCATGATCCATACGGCCGCGCTGTGGGATGTGCTCGGCCTGCTCGATGCGCTCCCTCCCTGGTGGCCGCCCGTGAGCTACGTGACGGCGGGGGCCGGTGTCGCCGCGGCAAGCCTGGCCGTCCTCTTCGACATCCTGGGCACCCGCCGGCAGCGCAGCGGCCCCGGTGCCGCGCCGGCGCCCGCCGGTCGAACACGCGCCGGCGGGCAGCTCGCGGCCGCCGGCATCCTCCTCGCCGCCTGGCTCCTGCGCGGGGACGCGGAGATTCCACCCGACGTGCCGCTCGTCGCCGCGGAAGTTGTGGCCGCGGTCGTCTACGCGATCGTTTCTCTGCGCTGGCGGCGCTGACCGCGGCGCGGGTGGCAGGCTGGCGCGGGATTCGCCATTATGCGGATTCGACCGTACGCCACGACTGCAAGAGACGATGCCATGCATAATCAAGACTCGTTCGGGGCCCGCGCGACACTTCGCGTCGGCAGCCGCAGCTTCGAGATGTTCCGGCTCGATGCGCTCGAGAAGAGCGGCCTCAACATCAGCCGCCTGCCGTTCTCGCTGCGGATCCTCCTGGAGAACATGCTCCGCCACGAGACGGGCCTGGCGGATACCAGGGAAGACATTGAGGCGCTCGCGCGCTGGGAACCGAAGGCGCTGCCGAGCCGCGAGATCAACTTTACGCCCGCGCGCGTGCTGTTGCAGGACTTCACGGGCGTTCCGGCCGTCGTCGATCTGGCCGCGATGCGCGATGCGATGGAACGCATGGGCGGCGACCCCGCACGCATCAATCCGCTACAGCCCGCCGAGCTGGTGATCGATCACTCCGTGCAGGTGGACGAGTTCGGTACACGCATGGCGTTCCAGCACAATGTCGAGCGCGAGTACGAGCGCAACCGCGAGCGCTACGCGTTCCTGCGCTGGGGCCAGAAGGCACTTCACAACTTCCGTGTGGTTCCGCCCGGCACCGGTATCGTCCATCAGGTCAATCTCGAGTATCTCGCCCGCGTGGTGTTCCATACGGAGGGCGACACGATGCAGGCCTACCCGGACACCCTCGTCGGCACGGATTCGCACACGACGATGGTCAACGGCCTGGGCGTGCTCGGCTGGGGCGTCGGCGGCATCGAGGCGGAGGCCGCCATGCTCGGCCAGCCCGTGTCGATGCTGATTCCGCAGGTCGTCGGCTTCCGCATGACCGGCTCACTGCCGGAGGGAGCCACGGCGACGGACCTCGTGCTGACGGTCACGGAGATGCTCCGTCGCAAGGGGGTGGTCGGCAAGTTCGTGGAGTTCTACGGGCCCGGCCTCGGCTCGCTGCGGCTCGCCGATCGCGCGACTATCGCGAACATGGCGCCCGAGTATGGCGCGACCTGCGGCATCTTCCCCGTGGACGATCTCACGCTGAGCTATCTCGAGTTCACGGGCCGTGCGCCGGAGCACGTGGAGCTGGTGCGTGCGTACATGAAGGAGCAGGGACTCTACCGCACGGAGGACTCGCCGGAAGCGGAGTACAGCGACACTCTCGAGCTGGATCTCGGGACCGTGGAGCCATCGCTCGCCGGACCGCGCCGTCCCCAGGACCGTATCCGCCTGTCGGAGGTGAAGAAGTCCTTCTTCTCGGCGCTCGAGCAGGTGAGGCCGGGCGATTCCGCACCTGCATCGCCGGACGCGATCAAGCGCTGGGAGAGTGAGGGCGGCGACCAGGTTGCCGTGGCCGCGCCGCTCCGCACCGCGCAGTGCGAGGTGGAAGGTCAGACGGTCGACCTGAACGACGGCTCGGTGGTGATCGCGGCGATCACGAGCTGCACCAACACGTCCAACCCGTCCGTCATGATCGGTGCGGGCCTGGTCGCGAAGAAGGCAGTCGAGCTCGGCCTCACGCGCAAGCCGTGGGTGAAGACCAGCCTCGCGCCGGGCTCCAAGGTTGTGACCGAGTACCTCGACCACTCCGGCCTCACGCCCTATCTCGAGCAGCTCGGGTTCAGCCTGGTCGGCTACGGCTGCACTACCTGCATCGGCAACAGCGGGCCGCTGCCCGAATCGATATCGAACGCCGTGCATGACGGCGATCTCGTCGTCGCAAGCGTGCTCTCCGGCAACCGCAACTTCGAGGGACGCATCAATCCCGACGTGCGCGCCAACTACCTGGCGTCACCGCCGCTCGTCGTCGCCTACGCGATCGCCGGTCGCATGGACTTCGACCCGTACAACGAGCCGCTCGGCACCGACCGCGAAGGACGCAGTGTGTTCCTGAAGGACATCTGGCCGACGGAGCGTGAGATCGAAGACGTCATGACCGCTTCCGTCCAGCCCGACATGTTCGTGCGTCAGTACGGCAAGGTGTTCGAGGGCGATGACCAGTGGCGCTCGCTGCCCACGCCCGATTCCGAGCTCTTCCAGTGGGAGGAAGACTCCACGTACGTGAAGCACCCGCCGTACTTCGTCGACATGCCGCGCGAGCCGGGTAACGTCGCCGACATCACCGGCGCGCGCGTCCTGGCTCTCCTCGGTGACAGCATCACCACCGACCACATCTCACCGGCCGGCTCGATCAAGCTGGACAGCCCGGCCGGCGAGTACCTGCGCGAGCATGGCATCGAGCCGCGCGACTTCAACTCGTATGGCTCGCGCCGGGGCAATCACGAGGTGATGATGCGCGGCACGTTCGCCAACGTACGCCTGCGCAACCGCCTCAATCCCGACGTCGAAGGTGGCATGACCACCCACCTGCCGGATGGCGAGATCATGTCGATCTATGACGCCTCCATGAAGTATCAGCAGGCGGGCGTGCCTCTCGTGGTCATTGCCGGCAAGGAATACGGCTCCGGGTCCTCACGCGACTGGGCCGCGAAGGGACCGCTCCTCCTCGGCGTGCGCGCCGTCATCGTCGAGAGCTACGAGCGCATCCACCGCTCCAACCTCATCGGCATGGGCGTGCTGCCGCTGCAGTTCGCTGAGGGTGAGAACTACCAGTCGCTCGGTCTCACCGGTCGCGAGACGTACGAGATCACCGGCATCGATGCGGCGCTCGCCGCGAAGACCGTCGAGGAGCGGAGAGTACGGGTGCGCGCAACCGGCGACGACGGCGCCGTGCAGGAATTCACCGCGCTCGCGCGTCTCGACACACCCCAGGAACGCGAGTACTACCGCCACGGCGGCATACTCCAGTTCGTGCTGCGGCAGCTGCTCTAGGTGTGGCGCGGCGCGCGTCCGGGATGTCTCAGTCCCAGCCGCGCGCCGCTACCTGCCAGCTCCGCTCGATACGTTCGCCGCGTACACCCCTGATCGTTTCGTGCAGGTTCACGGATACGCACACGTGATTCGGCACGATGCGCACCCGGTCACCCACCCGTGGCCGCCACGATGTCTCCGACAGATCCAGCAGGCCGTGCTCCTCGGACATTCCCTTGACGACCACCTCCGGGCGGTCGAGCAATGCGCCGAAGCCCGACCGGGATGAGCCGCGCAGCTCTTCCCGGAACAGAGCCTTCGATCCTGCATCCACGACCGCCTGCCCGCTCACCGCTGTGCTCACGACCGTCGCCAGCACGGAGTATGCGCAGTCCTCCCACGCGCACGCCCCGATGGCTGCCGTCGTACGGTCGTTGAAGATGTAGGTGCCGGGACGGATTTCCGTGAGCCCCCGGATGCGGTGCGATGCGAAGGCTGCGGGTGTCGAGCCGGCGCTGACGATCTCCGGGTGCAGTCCGCGCTCGCCCAGCAGCTCCAGCACGTGCTGGAGCTGCGCGTCGACGCTCTCGAGGGACGCGTCCTGCTCATCGACGTGCTCACGGATGTGGCCGGGATAGAACATGATGCCGCGCCACGTCACACCCTCCAGCTGTGTACACAGTTCGCACAGCGTGGCCGCTTCCGCCGCGTCTGCAATGCCGACGCGGCCCATGCCCAGATCGAGCTCGATGAGTACGCCGATCTCGCGGGCTGCGGCGTCGGCGGCCGTCGCGAGCGGCTCCAGCGCTGCGCGTGAGTCGAGCGCCACGGTCAACGTGATGTCCGCCCGCAGCGCGAGCAGTCGCGTGAGCTTCGCCGTGCCGACCGGCGGGTGGGCGAGGAGGATGTCGTCGCTCACCTCAGCCATCAGCCGGGCCTCGTGTAACTGCGCCACCGTGAGACCGGCCGCGCCGCGGCGCACCTGCTCGGCCGCGAGAAGCGGCGACTTGTGCGTCTTCGTGTGCGGCCGCAGCCGCAACTCGTGGCCGCGGGCATACGCCGCCATGCGGTCGAGGTTCGCCTCCATGACGTCGAGATCGACGATCGCCGCCGGCGTCAGCAGCGACTCGAGCGATGCGGATTCCTGCGCGGGTGCGGTGGCTGCCGTGCGCAGCTGCTCCTCGTAAGCCATGCTACTGCCGGGCCGCCGCTGCCGGCAGCGCAACCATCGCAATCCTTGAACGCATTCCCGACCCTCCGTTGTGGGGGTATGTACCGCGCCGCAATGTAGACCCGGCTGCGCCCCGCGGCCACGGGGCGCAGACCACGGCCCCGGTCCGCCTCCACCTCCTGCGGCAGCGGGGCGCGGCCCGTTGGACCTGCCGCCGCTCCCCTTGCATTCTCCGCTGATCCTCCCGTAGCATCGGTCATGGACTCGACCTGGATCATTCCGCTGCTGGTGGCGAGCTTCGTCGCGCTGCTGGTCCTGCGTACGTTCGAGCAGCGCCGCCGCCGCCGTCTGCGCGGGGAATATCAGCGACTGCTGAAGCAGGCGCTCGATGATGGTGTGCTCACCCCGGAGGAGCTCGAAGAGCTCGAAGCGGTGCGCTCCAGGGGTGACCTCACTCCCGATGAGGTGCGCGTCGCCGCGCTGGCGATCTATCGCGGCGCGTTGCGCGATGCCGCAGCGGATGCGCGTCTTACGGCCGATGAGGACAGCACTCTCACGCGCCTCCAGCAACAGCTCGGCCTCTCCGAGAAGGACCTCGGCAGCGACCTCACCCAGCTGAGCCGTCTGCGCATGCTCGCACGCATCGCCGAGGGGAACATGCCCGACGTCTCCTCACCCGTCCCACTCGTGCCGGACGAGCGTTGTTACTGGGTCGTGCAGTGCACCATTGCCGAACGCATCCCGCTCCCCCTCTCCGCTCGACCCCGTCTCGTCGGCACCGCCTTCGCCATTCTCAGCGCCGACCCGTTCGCCGCCACGGCCGAACGCCACGCGCTTCGTCCCGCGGCCGACATACTGCCCAGCGATATCGGTGTCCTCATCGTCACCAGCCGCCGCACCATTTTCCGCGGCGCGCGGCGCACGGTCAGCATCCCGCACGCACGCACCGAGCAGCTCGTGCTGTATGCCGACGGCGTGCGTCTCGAAGAGATCGGCCAGACAAAGGCCCGCTACTTCCTCATGGAAGACGCCGAGCTGGCCTGTGCCATCATCCTCCAGGCTGCTCGTATCCGCCGCGCCGAGATCCGCCCCGCACGTCCCCACCGCACCGCCTGATTCCACGGGCGCTGCTCCACCCGGGCACGCCTCCTGCACCCTCCCGCTTCGGACCGACTGCAACGGGAAGGAAATCATGTCTACCCTTCGACTCGCCGATGACCACCGCGCGGAGGCGATGACCGAACTGCGTGCCGAGCTCGCGGAATTCAGCTTCGATGGACTCCTGCAGCTGCACGACGACCTCGCGCGCCACGCCGTCCTGCGCGGCACCTGGACCGGCTGCGTCATCTCCTACAAGAGCGGTGGAGCCGGCTCCTGTCGCCGCGACCGCTGCGGTCGCGCGCGGAACGCCTTCACCATCCTGTGGGACAACGGCTGGTTGTCCGATAGTGAGGTCGCCGCTGCCGTCAGCGACGAGCTCGCACTGCGCAGCACCGCCACACACCTGCACTCCGTCCCCGCCTCGTAGCGCGCGGCAGAGCCGGCGGCTGTCACGGCGCTGCCGCCCGATTTGCCAGCGCGTCGACGGCGTCGCACATTGTATGCATTCGTTCATTCACCCCGACCTGTAATTACATGCGCTTTGCCATATTGCTGCTCCTGGCGGCGACAGCCCTCCCTGCCGCCGCACAGGCGCCGGGCGAGCCGCCGCCGACCGTGTTTCTCGACTGCCAGACGCATGGTTGCGACAACACGCATATCCGTAACGAGATCAAGTTCGTCAACTGGATGCGCGACCGCGTCGATGCGGACGTGTACGTGATGGTGACATCGCAGTCCACGGGCGGCGGCGGCTCCAGGTACAGGGTCTCGATGACGGGGACACGGCGCTTTGCCGGCGACAGCGTCGATATCGACTTCGCGACGCAGCAGAGCACTACCAGTGCCGAGCAGCGCGACATGCTGACCTCGCGCATCGCGCAGGGACTGGTGCGCTACGCTGTCATGACGAGGGCCGCAGCGGGACTGCGCGTGCTGACGGAGGACGAGATCGAAGGCGAGCCGGTCGCAGCAGGTCCCGTGGACGACCCGTGGAACTTCTGGGTTTTTTCAGTGCGGGGCGACGCGCGGCTGAACGGGGAGTCGCGCGAGCAGGAACGGCAATTCGAATTGTCGGCGAACGCGGGCCGCGTGACGGAGCAGTGGATCATCGATCTGGGTGTCGAGGGGAGTCACCGGGAGCAGGAGTTCAAGCTCACGGACCGTACGATCAATAGCGTGCGCCGGGACTACGAGGCGAGCGCAGGCGTCGCGCGTTCCATCGCAAGGCTCTGGTCCGCAGGCGTCAGTACGGAGGTGGGAACGTCCTCGTACGCGAACCAGGATCTCTACGCGCGCGTGGCCGCACTGCTGGAATACAGCTTCTTCCCGTATGAGGAGTTTTCACGCCGGCGTGCGACGCTGCAGTATTCCGTCGGCGGGCGCCATTTCGATTATGAGGAAATCACGATCTTCGACCGGATGTCGGAGCAGCGCGCCGACCAGCAGCTCCAGCTCTCGGTGCAGTTCCGGCAGCCGTGGGGCTCCGCAAGCGTGCAGCTGAGAGGGTCGCACTACCTGAACAACGTGCGGCAGCACAATCTCTCCAGCAACGCCAACCTGAACATACGTCTGCTGCGGGGTCTGTCCCTCGACGTGCGCGGCAACTATTCCCGCGTGCGCGATCAGATCTACATCCCGAAGGGCGACGCCACGGACGAGGAGGTGCTGCTTCAGCGACGTGCGCTGCAGACCGGGTATCGCTACGGCACCTCCGTCGGCCTGCGTTACACGTTTGGCTCAGTCTACAACAACATCGTCAATCCGCGTCTCGCCTCCGGCAACACCGGCGGCCGCTGACGGCTGGACGAACACCCGTCCAGCCGCTATTTTTCCGGGATCAGGGGCCATAGCTCAGCTGGGAGAGCGCCTGCTTTGCAAGCAGGAGGTCATCGGTTCGATCCCGATTGGCTCCACTCGTTCCCGCCCCCCGTACCCACAGCGATGGGTGTATGTCTGCGCCAAAGTCCCGGCGCGCCCGCGTGCCTGCGCCGCTGCGGATCAGCCTGTTGTATGCGGCATTCGGCGTCACATGGATACTGCTTGGTGATCTGACCCTGTGGATCCGGGGCGGCGTCACCCGCGCGGCCCTGCTCACGGAGCTGGTCAAGGGCGGCGTCTTCGTTGGCGCGTCCGCCCTCCTGCTTTACATCCTGGTCCGGCGCGAAGTGGCGAAGCGGCAGCGGTCCGCGGCGCAGCTGGCGAGCGTGCTGGAGACCGCGCCGGTCGGCATCGCAGCCATCCGTGTAGACGGCTCGATCAGCGGGTGGAACACCGCGGCCACGGCCATCCTGGGGTGGAGTGAGGCGGACGTGCTGGACCGGCGTGCCGGCGAGCTGGGCCTGGCACCGGCGCAGCTGCCGGACCATGGCACCGCCGGCGACCTCACGGTACGCGCGAAGAGCGGCGAACCGGTGGATATCCGTGTGTTCACGAGCGCGCCCGATGAGGCGTCGGCTGGGGCGCGTGTGCTCGTCTTTCTCGACCGGCGGCGCGAAATCGAGACGGAGGCCGCACTGCGCCGGGCGCAGAAGCTGGAGGCGGTGGGTCGGCTCGCGGGCGGCATCGCACACGAGTTCAACAACGTCCTTACCACGGTGATCGGTCACGCGTCCATGCTGGCCGCCCGTCTCGATGGGGCCGGTCCGCTGCAGGAGCATGTCGCGGAAGTCAGGCGCAGCGCGGAGCGCGCTGCCGTGCTCACGCGCCAGCTGCTGGTGTTCAGCGGCAAGCACATCACGCGCACTGCCGCTGTGGATCTGACACGGCTGCTTGGCGACATGGCGTCGGCCATCGACCATGTCGCCGCCGACAACGTCGAGACCCGCTACGACCTGGCGGACGACTTATGGTCGGTGCGGTGTGATGCCGCCCAGCTGAACCAGCTCGTGCTCAACCTGGTCGTGAACGCACGGGACGCCATGCCGGACGGCGGGACGCTGACGCTCGAGACGGCCAACGTTCAGGTGACCGGGCCGGACGACGTCGAGCGTGTGCCGCCCGGCACGTATGTGCTGCTCCGCGTCAGCGACACCGGTCGCGGCATGTCGGCCGAAACTCTCGCCCACCTCTTCGAGCCGTTCTTCACCACCAAGGAGCTGGGCACCGGTCTCGGTCTCGCGACTGTCCATGGCATCGTACAGCAGTTCGATGGCCATGTGCGCGTTCAGAGTCGCACGGGGCGCGGCTCCTGCTTCGAGATCTACCTCCCGCGTGCCACACCCGATTCCGGGGCGGCCCCTGCCGCCGGGCGGCATGCCTCCGTGAACGCCACGCTGCTCGTCGTCGAGGACGATGACGCGGTCCGTGACCTGACCTGCCGCATCCTGCGCCGCAGCGGGCACACGGTTCTCAGTGCCAGGAACGGCCACGAAGCGCTCGACGTCCTCGCCTCCGGCACGCTTGTCCATCTCGTCATCGCCGACATCGTCATGCCCGGCATGAACGGCGTCGAGCTGGGTGAGCACATGCGCAGGGACTACCCTTCCGTACCCATCCTCTTCACTTCCGGCTACGTCGCGCCCGACGTCGGCGATGCCGCCGGGCTCGCGGACGGCTCCCGCTTCATCGAGAAGCCCTTCCGCCCGGAACAACTCCTCGCCCGCGTCGGCGAGCTCCTCGCCTGAACAGCCCTCACTCGAGGGTGTCCGCAACCGCCCGTTGCCATTAATTTCTCAGGCTGCAGCTACCGCCGCACGCCGGGGCGGTCTCAGAAAACACGACAGGACGGGTTTGCCGGCTGAACCCGCCGCCCCGCGTGGGCATGCGCCGGGTGGGACGGAATCGAATCACAGGGGCGGGGGTACACACATGCGGGTCGCAGCGCGCTGATGCGCAAGCTGACGAACGGGCTGGTTCGCGTTGGCGAAGCGGCGGTGCTGGCGGGACAGATCGTGCGGGTACTGCCGCGGCCGCGGCTCTATTTCAATTCGGCGCTGCAGCAGGCGTATCTGATGGGCATCCAGTCGCTGCCGCTGGTGCTCGTCATGGCGTTCCTCGGCGGCGCGGTCACATCGCAGCAGACGGGCGCGCAGTTCGCCGGCGGCCTGCCGCTGTGGGTCATCGGCAGCGTCCTCGCTGCGAGCGTGATCACGGAGCTGGGGCCGGTCCTCACCGGTATCGTCATGATGGCGCGCGTCGGTGCCGCGATCGCGGCGGAGCTGGCGTCCATGAAGGTGACGGAGCAGATCGACGCGCTTGTCGCGATGGGGCGTGATCCCGTGGCGTTCCTGGTCGTGCCGCGCGTTGTGGGCGGACTGATCGCGTTTCCGCCGCTCGTCATCCTCGCGAACGCGATGGGCGTGGCGGCCGGTTATTTCATTGCGCTGCTCGTCGTCGACGGCATGACGTCGGCCGACCTGGTGTACGGCATGCGTTTCTACTTCCGTACCTGGGCGCTGATATTCTCGGTGCTGAAGGGCGCGGTGTTCGGCTTCGCGATCACGTTCATCGCCTGTTTCGTCGGCCTGAGCGGCAGCGGCGGCGCGGAGGGCGTCGGGCGCACGACGACCAATGCGGTCGTGGCAACGACGATCGCGCTCATGCTCCTGGACGTGTTGATGGTGCCCGTACTCAAGGCATTCTGACCATGATCGAGTTTCGCAATCTGCACAAGAGCTTCGGTGACCTCATGGTGCTGCGCGGCGTCGATCTCGTCGTCGAGGAGGGTGAGACACTCGCGCTGCTCGGCCCCTCCGGCACCGGCAAGAGCGTTCTGATCAAGCACGCCATGGGACTGCTCGAGCCCGACGAGGGCGACGTCATTGTCGACGGCATCTCCATCGCCAGCGCCACACCCAAAGAGCTGCGCAGCGTACGACGCCGCATCGGCTATGTCTTCCAGAACGCCGCGCTGTTCGACTCCCTCACGGTAGCGGAGAACCTCTGGCTCGCACAGACCGACGAGAAGGAAGGCCGCTCGCCGCAGGCCTGCCGCGCAGAGTGCGAGGACCTGCTGCGGCGTGTGAACCTCGACGCGTCCGTCATGGACAAGTATCCGAGTGAGCTCTCCGGCGGCATGCGCAAGCGTGTCGGTGTGGCACGTGCCATCGCCCACCAGCCCCGCTACCTGCTCTGGGACGAGCCCACCACAGGTCTCGATCCCGTGAATGCCGACAACATCGACGAGCTCATCATGGAGCTGGATCGGCAGCTCGGCGTTACCAGCATCGTCGTCACACACGACCTCGACACCGCTTTCGAGGTGGGCGATCGCATCGCGCTCCTCTACGAGGGTCGCGTCCGTGCCGTGCAGACCCCCGAGGACATTCTAAAGAACCAGGATCCCGTCGTCCGCAGATTCGTTCGGCGCAGCCGCGTCGAAGACAATGCGGTCGCCTGATCAACGGAATCGAACACAATGCACAAGCGCAACCGCAACCTCGCCGCCATCGGTCTCCTGACCATCGTCGCGGCAGCCATTTTCTTCTGGGGCCTCTTCTGGATGCTCGGCGCACCCGTCTTCCGCGGCGGCATGGATGTCACCCTGCTGCTGAGCGACGGCGGCGGTCTCAAGCGCAGCGATCGCGTGCAGGTCCAGGGCGTCCAGGTTGGAACCGTTCGCTCTATCGACCTGAATCCACAGGGCGGCGTCGTCGTCGGCCTGCGTATCGAACGCGAGGACCTCGCTCTCCCCACCGATACCCGCGCCTCCATCAGCGGAGACGTGTTCGGCGCCCATGTCGTCGACCTCATTCCCGGTTCGTCCGCCATCAGCATCTCGCCCGGCGACACGCTCCGCGGCGCGACCGCGCCCCAGCTCACGCAGATGGCCAGCGATCTCGGCTCCCGCGTCGAGTCCGTCCTCGTCAACGCCGACCGCCTCCTCTCGCCGGCCGCCGTGGCCGATGTGCATGCCACGGCCGCCGTACTCCCCGCCAGCGCACAGGAGCTCCGTGCCGCCTTCGAACAACTGCGCCTCGCTTCCATCGCTTTGCGCCGCACCGCCGAGGAGGTCCAGGGTGCCGAGGCCGGTACCGCCCTGACCGGCGCCATTTCCGAGGTCGAACGCAGCGCCCTGGCGCTGACATCTGCCGCCGGACGCCTCGAGGAGTCGCTCGGCTCTTTTGCGTCCGTCATGCAGAAAATCGACAACGGCAACGGTACTCTCGGCCGCCTCGTCAACGACGAGACCGCGTTCGACGAGCTGAACAACACGCTCCGCGAGATGCGCGCGCTCGCCGCCGACATTCGCGAACGTCCGCAGCGCTACTTCAACGTCCGTGTCTTCTGATCTGCCTCGGGCACGGCGGGCCTGGCATGCCCGCCGTGCGGATGGCGTGACGGCTGTCGCCTGGCCGACGGCGCCAGGCTGTGTACCACCACCTAGCTGGCCCCCCGCATCGACTGCAATCGCGCGCCCTCCCGAATTAGACTGCGGTATCATTCAGGGAAAGAAGGCGACATGACAACCGAAGCACTCGGCGAGACGATCCGACGCGTATTGCGCGACGCGCCGTTCGCGATGCGACAGCTCGCCGCAGACGCGGGGCTGAGCTACGACGTCCTGCGCTCGTGGCGCAGCGGTCGACGGCGTCCGAGCCGAAGCAGCGCGCAACGTCTGGCGGACGGCCTGGAACGCAGGGGTCAGCAGCTGCTGGCGCTGTCGCGGGAGTTGCGACAGCAGGCAGAGGACAGGACGGACTGAGGCACGGGCCGCACGCGGCCCGTGCGTATGGATGCGTTTCCCAGACGGCATGCTGATTGCCACGGGGCAATTCGGTTACCATCTGAGGAGGACGCATGATGACGGAACCGGTGCCGGAAGGTCGGCACAGGGCGTCGATCCGGCGCATCACGGGAGCCGGTAAGCTCTGGCGGGTCATGGTGGAGACATGGCAGGAAAGTGACGCCTATCACGGACGGCTGCTGTTCCATCGGGAGTCCGAGCGGCTGGACGGAGCGAGGGCGAGCGCCCCGCTGCTGCGCGGGCGCAGCAGGACGGATGTCCTGGCGCTCGCGCACGACGTGTCCGAGGAGCGGCTGAGACAGGTGCTGCATTCGCTCGGCTGAGGGCCGTGTGGGGAAAACGGGAAGGGGCTGCGGGAGCGGCCCTTTTTTTCATCCGGAACTGGTTCCATTCTTGCTCCTGTGAACAGTCCGGAGTGGAGGTATGGAGTTGTAAGCAGGAAGGAGGCGCGTCATGATGACCGCCGGATTACAGATGGTTCTCCTCGTCTTTGCCGTGATCGGCTTCGCGGGAACGGGCTCAGCACTCGCGGTGGCACGCGGTCGCCGGGTGAACGACGGCGAGTACGACGCAGGCATGATCGGCGTGGCCGTGATGATGTTCGTTTTCGGGTCACTGTGCACGATCGTGGGATCCGGCCTGATCGGCGTTATCGCATTCGGCGGTGTGATGCTGTGGGTAGGATACGTCGTCACTGCGCAGCGCGTCGGTCTGTTCCGGATCGAGACCGGATGGCTGGAAGAGACCTGCGCCGCGGAGCCGCGCCAGAGAACGTGACCTGCGGCCGCGCCGCGTGGCACACGCTGCGTGTGCGGCGGCCGAGAGCCGGGAAGCGTCCTCCTTCTTCCCGGCCGCCGCCCTGTCGGTCGTGTCCCGCGACGGAAATCCTCCCGATCTTCCGATCGGTCATCCGGGGCCCACGGCCCCTGGCCCCTGCGCCTCGGCTGCGACGGCAGACGTCACCGGCCTGATAGGCCACTCGCCGCACGTTGCTGCCCCTCGCCCGCCGCCCTACTTTGCGGCTGCGTCCGTGCGGGGGGCGCTCTCACCAACCAGATACGAGCACATGTCGAACGGTTCAGACCTGATGGAGAAGCTGGTGTCGCTGTGCAAGCGGCGCGGCTACGTCTTCCAGTCTTCGGAGATATATGGCGGCACCGGGTCCGTCTGGGACTACGGTCCGCTCGGCGTCGAGCTGCAGCGCAATGTCAAGGAGGCGTGGTGGCGCTCAATGGTTCATGAGCGTGACGACGTCGAGGGGCTGGATGCGGCCATCCTCATGCATCCGCGCGTATGGGAGGCGAGCGGTCACGTCGCCGGGTTCACCGACCCGCTGATCGATTGCCGCACCTGCAAGGCCCGCTTTCGAGCCGACCAGATGGAAAATGCACAATGTCCTCGCAAGCCGAGCCGCAGGCCTGGTGAGCACACGGACTGCGAATTGACGGAGCCGCGCCAGTTCAACCTGATGTTCAAAACGTTTATGGGGCCGGTCGAGGACTCCGCCGCCGTGGTATATCTGCGGCCGGAGACCGCGCAGGGCAGTTACGTGAACTTCCACAATGTCGCGACCAGCACACGGCAGCGGGTGCCGTTCGGCATCGCCCAGATCGGCAAGGCGTTCCGTAATGAGATCACGCCGGGCAACTTCATCTTCCGGACACGCGAGTTCGAGCAGATGGAGATGCAGTTCTTCGTCGAGCCCGGCACGGATGACGACTGGTTCGAGTACTGGAAGGCGCAGCGGATGGAATGGGTGCAGTCGCTCGGCATCCGCGCGGAAAAGCTGCGCTTCGACGAGCACGGTCCGGACGCGCTCGCGCACTATGCCAAGAAGGCGTTCGACATCCAGTACGAGTTCCCGTTCGGCTGGCAGGAGTTCGAGGGCGTACATAACCGCACCGACTTCGACCTGAGGCGGCACCAGGAGTACTCGGGTCGCAAGCAGGAATACGTCGATCCCGTCGATCGCAGCAAGCGTTATCTGCCCTACGTGATCGAGACCGCAGTCGGCGTCGGCCGTGTCGTGCTTGCCGTGCTCGCCGACGCGTACCACGAGGAGGAGATCGAGGGCGAACAGCGAGTGGTCATGCGACTCCACCCGCGTCTCGCCCCCGTCAAGGTCGCGGTGCTGCCGCTCGTGAAGAAAGATGGCATGCCCGAGATGGCCGAGCGCATCCAGAAGTCGTTCCGCGCCGCCGGGATCAATTCCTTCCATGACGACAGCGGCTCCATCGGCAAACGCTACCGCCGCCTCGACGAAGCCGGCACCCCGTTCGCGATCACCGTGGACGGCGAGAGCACGTCCGCCAACACCGTGACCGTCCGCGACCGCGATACGCTCGAACAGGAGAGGGTCGCAGCCGATGGCATCGTCGAATACATACGAGCGCGGCTCGGGTGAACGAGGCAGGGGTTTTCATTCACCACAGAGCACTCAGAGAACGGATTGTTCGGTTCTACGGAGCCGGCTCGGCGGCGGCGATCCGGCGGTGAGCCGGCCTGACGAGGATTCCCGTTTCAGTGACGAGAATACCCCGGGCGTAAACACACTGCCTGGCCGACACGCTGCATGATACGCAACCGGACGCTCAGCATGCGCCATATGGAAAATTTGATGTTTATCCGTTCTCTGTGTGCTCCGAGTGCTCTGTGGTGAACAGCCGTTGGATCCGTTCCTGATTTTCTCCAGTTCTCCAGAATGCGGAGGCGACGTTGTCTGAGCGGTTTGAGCAGTTCTCCACCCGGTGGGGGATGCTGGTGGCCATGCTCGGCATGGCGGTCGGCACGGGCAACATCTGGCGGTTCCCGCGGGTGGCTGCGACGAACGGCGGCGGCTCGTTCCTCGTCGCATGGGTGGTGTTCCTGCTGTTGTGGTCGGTGCCGCTGATACTTATCGAGTTCTCGATGGGCAAGGCGACACGGGCGGGACCGGTGGGTGCGTTCGCGCGACTGATGGGGAAGCGCTATGCGTGGATGGGCGCGTGGGTGGCGTGGACGGCGATCGCGATCATGTTCTACTACGCGGTTGTCGCGGGGTGGACGATCCGCTACACGCTGGCGGCCCTGACCGGGGAGCTGGGCGGCGCGGAGCCGGGTGCGCTGTGGGAGGGCTTCTCCTATACGTGGGCGGCGGTCCTGTTCCAGGGGCTGGCACTTGCGATCGGTATCTTCGTGGTCGCGCGCGGAGTCCGCGGCATCGAGGCGGCCGCGCGCCTGCTCATCCCGAGTCTGTTCGTGCTCGTCATTGTCCTGGCCATTCGGGCTGTGACACTGCCGGGCGCGGAGCGCGGGCTCGAGTTCCTGTTCACGCCGACGTGGGAAGGTCTGAGCAATCCGCAGATCTGGCTGCAGGCGCTCACGCAGAACGCCTGGGACACCGGCGCGGGCTGGGGTCTGATCCTCACGTACGCGGTGTACATGCGACGGCGTGAAGATACGGCGCTCAATGCGTTCATCCTGGGCTTCGGCAACAACACCGTCTCACTGCTCGCCGGTATCATGGTACTGTGTACCGTGTTCTCGCTGATGCCGGATGCGGCAACGCAGATCGTCGGCGCGGGCAATGAGGGGCTCACGTTCATCTGGGTCCCGCAGCTGTTTGCACGCATGCCCGCGGGATCGGTGTTCATGGTGCTGTTCTTCGCCGCCCTGTTCTTCGCGGCCATGACGAGCCTCATCTCGATGCTCGAGCTGGCGACGCGCGTGCTTCAGGACATGGGCGTGTCGCGCGGCCGCGCGATCACGATGATCGGAGTGCTGGGGTTTGGACTGGGTGTGCCGTCCGCGCTCAACGCCGACGTCTTTGCTAACCAGGACTTCGTCTGGGGCGTCGGGCTGATGGTCTCCGGTCTGTTCTTCGCCATCGCCGTGCTGCGTCACGGGGTAACGAAGTTCCGCGCATCGTTCATCAATACCGGCGACTCCGACATTCGCATCGGTGCGTGGTGGGATTGGGCGATCCGCCTGGTCGTGGTGCAGGCCCTGGTCCTGGTCGGCTGGTGGGTCTGGCAGGTCCGGGGCGAGGAGAAATGGGGCGCGTTCGGCTGGGCGAACATGGCACTGCAGTTCGCCGTCGCGCTCACGTTCTTCCTCGCCATCAACGGCTGGCTGGCGCGCAGGGCCGGCACGGTGGCGCCGCACGAGGAGGAGAATCCCATCCTCACCATTCCGTGAACCGTGACGTTCGAGGAGTTCGAGAAGCGCGCCTGGCAGGAATGGGAGCGTATACCTTCCGAGTATCGCGCGGGGGTGGACGGCCTCCGTATCGAGCGGGCCGCACTGGCCCATGACACGCTCGCGGATGTCTACACGCTCGGCGAATGCATCACGGAGAGCTACCCGTCCGACTTCGGCAGTGCCGAGACGACCCGTTCCGTCGTAGTCCTGTACTACGGCTCCTTCTTCCGGCTGTCGAGGCAGGATGCCACGTTCGACTGGGAAGTCGAGCTGTGGGAGACGCTGACGCATGAGCTGCAGCATCATCTGGAGTCGCTCGCGCATGATGACGCCCTCATCGACATGGACTACGCCGCGGATGAGAATTACCGGCGCTATGAGGGTGAATCCTTCGATCCACTGTTCTTCCGGCATGGCGTGCCGGCAACCGGCGGCTGGCTCAGGGTGGAGGACGAGTTCTTCCTGGAAGTGGATTGGACGGGGGCGCGGCACATCACGTTCGAGTGGCATGGCCGGAGCTATCGCGTGGGTGTGCCGGCCGAATCTGCCGACGTGACGTTTCTCACCATCAGTGAGGGTATTCACGATGCGCCGGGCGCACTGCATCTGGTCGCCGTCCGGCGCGGCGGGTGGTTGCAGGCGCTCCGTGGCCTGCTTCGCCCCCGTGCACCGTCCGTGGCGGAGCATGACGTCCGCGCAACTGCAGTCTGACGGGTGCCTGACGCGCCGCATGGCGCTAGTATGCAGGCATGACTGATTCATCCGACACAGCCCGCATTTCGCCATACCAGCTGATATTCGGTCCGGACGTGTTCGACCAGGCGCGTTTCGAGACCGTGCGCGAGCAGGCGGACGCGCATGACGCCGTCGCTCCGCAGCAGCTCTTCATGCTGCCGGCCGCCGGCGAGCTCCTGCATGAAATGACACCACCGGAGGGCGGCAAGGACGTCGTTGCACAGGTGAGTGCACTCCTGTTCAGCGCGTATCGCTACTGGCGCCACGGCCGCCGGATCTATCGCATCCCGGATTCCATGGTGCGCGCCGTCATTGCGGCGGATGCTCCGCTGCCGGCCGAGCCGCGCGCGCCCGCCGCGGCGGGGTACCTGCAGCTGCCGCGGAACCTGCTCTGGGCTCGCGTGTCGGACCAGGCGGCGCCGGAGCCGGTGGACGGCTTCTTCTGGAGCGCACCCGCCGCCGGGGAACCGGGCGCGACCGAGCGTCTGGATCTCCTGTTCGCGCTCGGTCTGCGGCCCGGTCGGCCCGGTCTGAGCCTGTTCGATCTCTCCCTCGATGCGGCGGCGCAGCTGTCGGAGTGGGCGACGGTGCAGGCGCGGCCGGAGGGTGAAGATTTCGCGAACGTGCTGCCGGGCGGGGAGCTGCAGGGATATCACGCCATCACCACAGGCGCCGAAGCGCTCAAGCTGGCGGCGCGGTGCTTTGCCGCCATCGCGGATCCGACCCTGCAGTGGTCGAGCGCGGAGGAGGCCGGCGAGCTGGTACACGTTCCCGCAGATGGATAGGCACGCGATCGCGATGGTGCTCGAAGAGATCGCGACGCTGCTGGAATCCACCGGAGACAACCGGTTCAAGGCACGCGCGTTCCGCACGGCGGCACGTGCGCTCGAGAAAACGGAGCGGGACCCGACGGCGCTGCTGGCATCGGGCGAGCTGCGCGACGTACCGGGCATCGGGCCGGCGACCGCGCGGGTCATGGAGGAGCTGATCGTCACGGGCGAATCCCGGTACCATCTCGATCTGCGGGAGCGTGCACCTTCCGGCATGCGGGAGCTGCTGCGCGTGTCGGGTCTGGGACCGAAAAAGATCGCGCAGCTCCATACCGTGCTGGGCGTGTCGGATCTGGACGCACTCGAGGCGGCCGCCCGCAGCGGGCGGATCGCGACTGTGCGCGGCTTCGGCGAACGAACTCAGCAGCGCATCCTCGATGGGATCGCGTTCGCGCGCGGACTGGCGGGGCGGCGGCGCTACCATCAGGCAGAGGAGGCCGCCCTGCGGCTGGCTGGCTTCCTCGACGCGCTCAGCGGTGTGGAGCGGACGTACATTGCCGGCGAGCTGAGACGCGGCCTGGAGATCGTGGACGGTGTATCTCTCGTGAGCGTCGTCCGCGGCGGACCGGCGAACGTCGCGGCCCGCATCCGATCCGCAGCCGGCCTGATGTGGTACGAGGGCGACGATCGAGTCGTGCGCGGCCGCTTCGGCGACGGCCTTGCCGTCGAAGTGTGCCTCACGACGCCCGACCATCTCGGCGCTGCGCTGCTGCACATGACGGGATCCGCCGCACACATCGCTGCGCTCGCGGGCGTGGCGGCTGGGCGTGGCGTCGCCCTCACGCCACTCGGCCTGCGCGACGGCGACGCACTGCTCGAGGCGGTGGATGAGCGCGCGATCTATGACGCACTCGGTCTCCAGACCGTGCCGCCCGAATTGCGCGAAACCGGCGAGGAGGTGTCGCTCGCGCGTGATCACGCGCTGCCGCGCCTGGTCGAGCTGGATGATCTGCGCGGCTGCTTCCACTGTCACACGACGCACAGCGACGGCAAGGCCACGGTCGCCGAGATGGCGGAAGGTGCGCTCGCCCTCGGCTGGCGCTATCTGGGTATCGCCGATCATTCGCAGAACGCGGGCTACGCCGGCGGGCTGTCGCCCGCGCAGATCGTGCGGCAGCAGCGCGAGATCGATGCATGGAACCGCGGGCGCGCCAGCGAGCTCAGACTCTTCAAGGGAGTGGAAGCCGATATCCTGGCCGATGGACGTCTCGACTACTCCGATCAGCCGGGTGTCCTCGAGACGTTCGACTACGTGGTCGGATCCGTTCATTCGCTGTTTCGGATGGAGCGCGGCGTGATGACTGCGCGCATGTGCCGTGCGGTGTCCGACCGGCGGCTGACCATGCTCGGTCACGCGCGCGGTCGACTGCTCCTCATCCGCGACGGGTACGACGTGGATCTCGACGAGGTCATTGAGCGCGCCGCTGCGGCCGGTGCGGCCATCGAGATCAATGCCGACCCGCACCGTCTCGACATGTCGTGGCAGCACTGGCCGAAAGCGCGCGCTCTCGGCGTCCGCACCGCCATCAATCCGGACGCACATTCGGTCAATGGCATGCGTACAGTCCGCTACGGTGTCAACATCGCGCGCAAGGCCTCCCTGACGCGTGATGAAGTGATCAATGCATGGCCGCTCCAGGATGTCGAAGCCTGGCTCGACGAAAGAAAGAGGAAGAGTGGCGAAGCGAACTGAAACAGCGAAGTCGAAGCGCGCCGCGGCAGGCCCGCGGTCGAAGAAATCCGGGCAGAACCGGACTGCCCCTGCTGTCGATCCGCCTCAGGCGGTCACGGCAGTCCGTCGCCCGCGCGGGCGCGAAAGTCTGGCAGCGAAGCGGGCGCGCACGTCCGAGATCGTCAGCCGGTTGGAGGCGGCGTACCCGGATGCGAAGTGTTCGCTCGACTTCGGCAATGCTTACGAGCTGCTCGTCGCGACCATCCTGTCGGCGCAGTGTACCGATGAGCGCGTCAACATGGTGACGCCCGCGCTGTTCAGGCGTTATCCGACGCCCGAAGACCTGGCCGCCGCACGGCCGGAGGAGCTGGAGGAGATGATTCGCTCCACCGGTTTCTTCCGCAACAAGGCGAAGAGCCTGCTCGGTATGGCAGCAGCCGTGAGCGAGGAGCACGATGGGCGGGTGCCTGCCGATTTCGACGCGATGGTGAAGCTGCCGGGTGTCGGCCGCAAGACGGCGAACGTCGTCGTGGGCAACGCGTTCGGCATCAACGAAGGCATAGCCGTCGATACGCACGTGCGGCGCGTAAGCGGCCGGCTCGGCCTCACGCGGGAGACGGACCCCGTGAAGATCGAGCCGGATCTGATGAAGCTGGTGCCGCGCGAACGGTGGACGGACATCTCACATCTCCTCATCTATCACGGCCGTGCCATCTGCAGGGCGCCCAAACCCCTCTGCGAGGACTGCATCCTGAGCGACATCTGTCCGAGCTCGCGCGTGTGAACAGCGACGATGAATCTCCGCCCATGCCGCCTCGACGCGGGTTGCGCGATGTCGACTCCTTCGCCACCGCGCTCCGCGTCCGAACGCTGGCCTGGTCGCTCATCGGTGGGCTGCCCGGCGCGGCGATAGGCGCCCGCTACGGATCGCCCGTTCTCGGAGCTCTGATCGGAGTCGGGGCCATGTTCGCCTTCACTCTGATCGTGGCGGAACGTGCGGGCCGCATCGGCAGCAGCCTCTACTTCTCCGCGGGGTCGGCGTCCGGCCCGCGCGAATATTCGCTCGCCGATTCGCTCATTGCACGCGGCCGGACCGACGACGCGATCGCCGAGCTGGAGAAGGCCAGCGCCACATGGCCGGATGATCCCGAGCCGCCGCTCCGTCTGGCGCGACTCCTGCGCGATCAGGCGGCGCGGCCCGCAGATGCCATTGCGTGGTTCCGCACGTCGGTGGACCGGAGCCGGAACGACGCGGGCGCCGAGATCGCTGCACTGCGCGAGCTGATCGAGATCCACACGCACGTCCTCGCCACGCCGCGCGCAGCGCTGCCGTACCTCGCGCGGCTCGCCTCCCGGCATCCCGACTCCGCCGCGGGTGCATGGGCACGCGCGGAAATGGGCGGGATCAAGCAGGCAATGCGCGACGAAGAAGGGACATGACGTGAAGCACCATGCGAAGAACGGCCTGAAGCACGAGAAGAGTCCCTTCCTCCAGCACGGCGCGGCGCAGCCGGTCGCGTGGCTGCCGTGGGGCGCAGAGGCGTTCGAACGTGCGCGCGCGGAGAGCCGGCCGATCCTGCTCGATATCGGCGCGGTGTGGTGTCACTGGTGCCACGTCATGGACCGCGAAAGCTACGAGGACGAAACGACCGCCGCGCTGATCAATGAGTTGTTCGTCCCGGTAAAGGTCGATCGCGACGAGCGGCCGGACGTCGACGCCCGCTACCAGCGCGCCGTTCAGCTGCTGACGGGTCAGGGCGGCTGGCCGCTCACGGCTTTTCTGACTCCGGACGGCGAGGTGTTCTACGGCGGGACGTACTTCCCGCCGGTCGCGGCGCACGGCCGGCCATCGTTCCCGCACGTGTTGCAGGAAGTCGCGCGCGTGTGGCGCGAGGAGCAGCCCCGCGCGCTCGAGGCCGCGGCGCACATCGGCGAGCGACTGACAACGGCCGCGGGAGCCGAGGCCGCACCGGGTGAGCCGCGGCAGTCGCTGCTCGGCGACGCGCTGGAGGAGCTCGCGCAGTCGTTCGACTTCCGGCATGGCGGCTTCGGTCAGGCACCGAAGTTCCCGAACGCGGGGGCGCTCGATCTGTTGCTCGACAATTATCTGGAGACGGGCACCCCGTGGGCCGGTCGGATCGTGGAGGAAACGCTCGATGCGATGATCGCGGGCGGCTTCAACGATCAGCTCGGTGGCGGCTTCCATCGCTACAGCACCGATGCGCGGTGGCTGATTCCGCACTTCGAGAAGATGGCATACGACAACGGTGTGCTTCTCGGGACGTGTGCACGCGCGTTCGCAGGGCTCGGGATGCCGCAGTACCGCGCGGCCGCGCACGACGTGGTCGCTCACTATCATGACATTGCCGCCGACCTGCTCCACGACGGCGGCTTTCCCGCGTCCCAGGACGCCGATCACAGTCCGGACGATGATGGCGACTACTGGACGTGGACACGAGAGGAAGTCGCCGCTGCGCTCGGCGACGACACTCTGACGGAGACCGCGCTGTCGTATTACGGCTTCGACGACCCGGCGGGCACCATGCACCTGGATCGCACGCGCCACGTGCTGTTCCGCGCATTCTCCATCGATGCGCTCGCCGATCGTTCGGGCATCGGCATCGTCGAGATGGAGGAGCGCGTCCGACTGATTCGCGAACGCCTGAAGGATGCGCGCGATCGCAGGCCCGCACCCTTCGTCGACACCACGCTCTATTCCGGCTGGACCGCACTGGTCGCGTCAGGCTTCCTCGCCGCGGAACGGTGGGCCGGCGTCGAGGGCGCGGCCGACACGGCTCTGCGCGCACTCGAGCGTATGATGAGCGAAGCGTTCGACCCCGAGCTCGGCGTGCTGCACCGCGTCGGCGATTCTGCGTCGGGCGTTCACGTCGACGACCATGCGCATCTCCTGCTCGCGCTCATCGATGCCTTCGAGCAGTCGCAGGACGCCAGCTGGCTCAGCCGTGCGACGGAAATCGCGCGCGTGCTGCAGCGCCGTTTCCGTGATCCGCAGACCGGAGCACTGCGCGACCGTCCGCTCGACGAAACCGGCACCGTCGCGACGCTCGATCGCGCATATTTCCCCATCGCGGATTCACCCTCGCCGTCCGGCAACGGCGCGGCCGCTCTCGGCTTGCTGCGTCTCCACGCCTATACCGGCGATGAGCAGGCCGCAGCCGTGGCGCGCGCCATTCTGCGCGCGTTCGCCGGTTCGGTCGACCGCCTCGGCAGCGCCGCTGCCACCTGGCTCAAGGCCCTCGCCTGGGAGCTCATGCCCGTCACGACCGTCGTCGTCGTCGAGCCGGCCGGCGGCCCGATCTGGGAGTCGGCGCTGCGTGCCTATCACCCGCGTACCGTCGTACGTCGGCTGAATCCCGGCGGCGGTGACGGCGACACTGCGGCGGATCTCGCGATGCTCCCTCCGGAATTGGCCGCAATGGTCACCGGTGAGTCGCCGCGGGGATACGTGTGCTCCGGCCGCACGTGTGCCGCACCCGCCCACGACGCGCCGTCCCTGACCGAACGTCTGCACGGGTTCCGGGGCTGATCGCCGAGCGGTTTACAACGCCGGCGCTGCGCGCCATTATTCCCGGTCTGTCCCGCGCACCGGAAGGAGAGCATGCCGACACGCGAGGAAGCGCTGAACCTGCTGGAGCAGTGGGTGGAGAACACCGGGCTCCGCAATCACATGCGTTCGGTCGAGGCCGCTGTGCGGTGGTACGCTCGCGCAGCCGGCGCAGATGAGGACCTCTGGGGCCTCGCCGGACTGCTCCATGATCTCGACTGGGAGAAGTATCCCGACGAGCATCCCCTGCGCGCGGTCGACGAGATGCGCCGTCTCGGCTATCCCGAGGAGGTCCTGCACGCGATTCTGGCGCACCGCGCCGACTTCACCGGCACGGCGCCCGAGTCACCGCTGGATCGCACGCTCGTCGCGTGTGACGAGCTGACGGGCCTGGTTACGGCGACCGCACTCATGCGCCCGACCGGCATCGACGGCATGACTGCCAAGTCCGTGAAGAAGAAGATGAAGGACAAGGCGTTCGCCGCGGGTGTCGATCGCGACGAGGTGCGGCATGGCGCCGAGCTCCTGGGTGTGGACCTCGACGATCACATCTCGAACGTCATAGCTGCCATGCAGGATATTTCGGACGAACTGGGTTTGAGCAGGGCGCCAGCGCCCGAGCAGTGACCCGGACATCTGTCGAGAGGCTTCCCGCCCTCGGCGCCGCACCCGTGACGACGCGCGTCTTCAGGGACCGGTGGGTTCGACGCGCCACTGCCTGGCTTCTCCACTGCCGTCACTGGGAACGACATGCCAGGAGTCGGTCGTCGAATCGGCGGCCGCCGCCTGCGCGAGCTCCTGCGTAAGCCGCTCCGCCGCCACGCCATTGCCGGTCGCCAGCTCCAGCTTCTCCAGCAGGAGCTGCGGCCTGGCGAGCTCGGTCCGCAGAACCGTGAACAGGCCGTAGCTCATGCGTAGCTCACCTTGATGAACCGCGCCAGGTCAATCCTGAGAGACACGGACCGGCCGCGGGGTGTAAGGAGGAGAATCGCCGCGTGGCCGGCCGCCCGGCATTGAACCCGGTCGCCAACCGACACGTCGAGGCCTTCGCAGTGCGCCCGCAGACCATCGAACAGGATCTCCCGGATCTGAATCTCATCGCCTTTTCCCACTGCGGCGAGACTGGAGAGGGCGGGTGCTTCCCGGCGTGGGTGCATGCTGGACCTCCGGAGCAGGTGAGTGGGTGGTGATCGCACCCCGGCCGGCATGACCGGTCCACTGTGCTCCGCATCGAGCTGCGTCGTGCGATAAGGCAATCTGCACCCCGCAGCGGTTGCAGTATGTCAGGCAGGCGCTGAATCGTGGTGGGGAAAATCAACCGAAGCGGCCAATCGCATGCGGGCGCTTATGCGCTCGATGCGACAGGATCGTCCTGCAGCCGCGCGAACAACCGTTCCGTATCACCACGCCGACACAGTTCGCTACCCGGTGTCATCACTGCCGCGGCGCCGGCCGCAACGCCGTAGCGGACGGCCTCACTCACGCTCAGGCCGCGCACCATTCCGAGCACGATCCCGGCGACGGTGCTGTCGCCTGCACCAACCCTGCTGCGGATGGGGACGGTGGGAGCGCGAATGCGTTGGCACCCCCCGGCCGTGACGAGCAGCGCCCCGGCCGCGCCGAGGCTCACCACGACCACGTCGACAACGCCGTTGTCCACGAGGCCCCGGGCGACCCGCTCCTGTTCCGTGTCATCCGAGACGTCTCGCCCGGCGATCTGGCCGAGCTCGCGGAGATTCGGCTTGATCAGCCAGGCACCGGAAGCGAGTCCCTCGCGCAGCGCTGCGCCCGACGTGTCCAGCACGAACCGGGCGCCGTGATCCCGCGCCCGCCGACCGAGCCGGGCGTGGAATTCCGGTCCGACACCAGGCGGCAGACTGCCGCTCGCAACGACGTAGTCGGGCGCCGGGTCGAGCGCGTCCATGCGGTCGAGGATCGCAGAACATTCGGCTCCGGTCAGCTCCGCACCGGGCATGACGAAACGGTACTGCCGATCCGTGCTCGACTCGGCTACCGTGACGTTCTCTCTGGTCGAACCTGCGACGTCGAGACGCTCCTGCCGCACCGGCTCATCTTCCAGCATCTTCTCGAGCAGGGCACCCATCGCTCCACCTGCCGGATACAGCGCCAGGGCGTCGCCGCCCAGCCGGCCGATCGCGCGCGCGACGTTGATGCCGCCGCCGCCCGGCTCCCGCCGCAGCGCGTCGCACCTCAGCTTGTCGTCCGGTGTCACACGCTCGACCGATGTGCTCGCATCGATGGCAGGGTTCATTGTGAGCGTCACGATCGTACCGCTGCGCACCCCGGCATCCATCATTTCACTGCCTCGTTCGCTGCCGGCATCCCCACCTCGGGCCGTGTGTGCATGGTTGCGGGCACGCTGCATCTGCGACTGCCTGGTGCATCCCGCCGCCGTGACGGCCTCAGCTCCGCGTCGAAACTGTGTTCGTGCGGTGACGCATTTTCCAATCCGGAGCGGCTGAGACATGTCGGTCAGGCATGCCGGCGGCAGTCGATGTGACCGCCTGCCCCAGCTCGCACGCGCAGAGTTGCGGAACCGACGGCACACGGTAGATTTACCCGGCTGAGGAGTGGACCTCTCCCGCAGTGTGGCATTGACCGGACACTAACGACGAATCGTCCCTGGAGGCTTGATGACGGTTAGCAGGTGGGCACCCGTGGCCGGTGCTGTACTCGTGGTGGTGGCAGCCGGAGCATGTGGCGATCCCGATACAACGGATGGTCGCGGCTATACGAAGGCGCCGCTGGAGGACCCCAGCGTGCTCATCAGCGGCGAGCACGCTGGCGAGATGGCACAGTACGGCTCGCCCAACCGCGTCGTCGCTGAGGAACTGCAGTTGCCCGAGCAGGTCGCGACGGCGGAGCCCGATGCAGGTCCGGTCGCAGCCGTCGACCTGCCCGAGGGCGTGACGCAGGAGATGGTCACCGCGGGTCAGACGGTATTCGGCGGTCCCGGCCTGTGCTTCGCCTGTCACGGCGCCAACGGGGTCGGCGGCCCGCTCGCGCCGGCACTCGCGGACTCCGAATGGCTGAACATCGAGGGCAGCTACGACGAGATCGTGACAATTATCACCAATGGCGTCGCCAGCCCCGTACAGTACGCCGCTGCGATGCCGCCGCGCGGCGGTGCGCCCATCACGGATGAGCAGGTCCGCGAAGTCGCCGCCTACGTGTACTCGATCAGCCGCTGACGGCCGGCGGCCGGAAACGGCGCAACGCCCGGCGGTCGCCGGCCGGGCGCCGAATCGACCAAATGCCTCAGCACACCCGGGAGAATGGAATCCTCCACCGGCCTGTACTTCTGACGCTCATGGAACCTTCGGCGCGCATCGCGCGGCGAATCCTCCAATCAGCCGGCGGACCTTGACCCAATGAACATTGAACGTCGCCGGCGACTGCCGCGACGGCATAATGCCCTCCGGCCAGCGCCCCACACCCTTCAGCCCGACTCGTTGCCCCGCAAGACGGGTCCGCCTGGCAACGCGCGGTTCGGACGAGATTTTTGCGGGGCTGCAAGAAGGCGCGAACACCGTGGCCTCAACCGCCACGGTGTTCGCAGCGCTATGTTCGCGCCGCGATGTCGCCGCACTGCGGCTACAGCAGTGGCGGCCTCGGCGAGATCGCGCGCTTGAAGAGCGCGATCTGCTCCTGCTCCCCGAGCTCGCGGGCGCGGTCGAGCGCGATGCCGGGTGGAACGTGCCACTCGACGCCGGTCATGAGCTCGTCGCGGCTTGCGACGCGGCTGTTGCGCCGGAAGAGCAGTGCGTTGTGCCAGGTGCCATCGTCGTCAGGCTGCGATCGGACCCAGATGTCGCAGCGCTGGCCGTCGATGATGATCGCCCCCAGCTTCTCCTCGATCGTCCCGATTTCCGGCATGACACATCCCCCCGTGATGCGTGATCTGCGGGCCGTACTTGCGTGGTGCGGCTATGATCTATGATCAGCCCGCCGCGCCTGTGCGGCGCGACGCTGCATTCGTGGCCAGCCGCCATCCGGCGGTCCGGGAGGACGCACGCCGGGATTTGCAAGAGTCGAACCGCGACCGTCATGCGGGGCAGCACCGTCATGTACCGGCTACTTGCGGCGGCCGTTCCACAACCGCAACTTCACGCACTCAATCATGCGGCGCGCTCGCGCCGCCGAACCGGTGATCAGATGAGCAATGCGGCGATCGCGACTTTCGTTGTCATTGGCGGCATCGTCTGGGGCGGATTCCTGCTGATCCTGGCAACGGCGGTCGGCAAGGAGAGCCGGAAGGCGGACCAGAGGTAGACTGCAGTGCCCAGAAGAGAAGACCTCCACTCCATTCTCATCATTGGTTCG
>DATHUY010000032.1 GCA_035461765.1 Longimicrobiales bacterium | reverse complement strand
GACAGTGGGCGCCGTGCGTCGCGGCGCCCACTGCCAGCCATTGAAGTGGGTAATCGTTGAACGATAGACGTCCAGGAATGCTGCGACGCACGCGCGAGCGACTGCGCCAGGTTCCACCGGTACTTCTGGTGGGGCTGGGCGCGGTGCTCGCGGCTCTGCTGGTGTGGGGCGGGGTGGAGGCCTACCGCACGTACGATTACGTCCAGCACGACAACGATTTCTGCCTCTCCTGCCACCTGATGGGGGATCCCTACGAGCGGTTCGCGCGCAGCGCGCACGCCGATCTCGGGTGCAAGTCGTGCCACCAGCCGACGCTCGTGACGCGCAGCACGATGGCGCTCACCCAGATCATCGAGAATCCCGACAGCCTCGAGGCGCACGCCGAAGTGTCGAATGACGTGTGCGTCGAGTGTCACGTGGAGGGTGATCCGGAGGAGTGGAGCAACGTAGCGGCGTCAGCGGGGCATCGCGTGCACCTGGAATCGGACGACCCCGCGCTTTCCGGTCTGAAATGCGTGGAATGTCATTCCACGAGCGTGCACGAGTTCGCCGCCACGGAGCAGACGTGCGGGCAGGCGGGGTGCCACGAGAATCAGACCATCCAGCTCGGCGCGATGGGCGACCTCACGATCCATTGTGCCACATGTCATGAATTCAACGCACAGGTCGCCGCGGAAGAGCGCGACTCGGTCCAGCTGGCATTCCATCCGCAGCGGGAACAGTGCCTGGGCTGTCATGCGATGCAGGTGCGGCTTGCGGACTTCCCGCCGGCGGAGTCGGATCCGCACGCTGGCATGTGCGCGTCCTGCCACAACCCGCATGAGCAGGCGCAGTCGAGCGACGCGTTCAATGCATGCACGGACTGCCACGCGCAGCCCGACACGCTGACGCCGTTCCACCGCGGCCTGGATGCCGGTGTCCTCGAGACGTGCGGCCGCTGCCACTCGGCGCACAGCTTCCACGCCGAGGGACGTGAGTGCAGGGACTGCCATACGGATCCGACATTGCGCACGCCGCCCACGCCGGCGCCGAATCCGCACGCCCCGGCACGCACGTCGCTGGGTGAGGGTGCGCTGCGGATCCTCGGCCGTCTGTTCCTGCCAGCGCCGGCGCACGCACAGCAGACGCAGCCTTCACTGCCGCTGCAGTTCGACCATGCCCGGCACACGGACGTGGAGTGCACGGCATGCCACAGCGTCGAGAACACGCACGGGCAGGTGACCACCACCACGGTGCGGGACTGCAGGTCGTGTCACCACACGGGCTCGACGATGCAGCCGTGCTCCCGCTGCCACGATCCCGCGGCGGTCTCAGCCGAACGGTACAACGTGCGCCGGGCCTACCGGCCGAGCGTTGGCTCGGCTGAGAACCGCACGTACCCGTTCGACCACCGGCCGCATGACGACATCGACTGCGGACGCTGCCACGTCCAGGGCCTGGAGCTGAGCGCCGCGCGCATCAGCTGCGAAGGCTGCCACGACGAGCACCACGAGCCGGGCAACAACTGTCTGGCCTGTCACGAGACACCGGCCGCGTCTGCGCACACCGCCACTGCCCATCTGACGTGTGCGGGCTCAGGCTGCCACTCGCCTGCGCCGGTCACGGCCGCGCAGCGGACCCGCAACCTCTGCCTGTCCTGCCACCAGGACATGACGGATCATCAGCCGGGCAGACGGTGCGTGGACTGTCACGCTCTGCCGGCCGCGCGCCAGGCGGCGGTATCCGCGCCCGCAGCAACACGGTTGTTCCCGGTCGCGGCAGCAGTGGAGCGCCCCGAATGACCGCACGCGGCATGGCGGCGATCGCGGCGCTTGCGCTGGTGCTGCCCGGACCGGCTGCGGCGCAGGGCGTGCGCGGCACGGCCGTCACGATGGCGCGCTACTACGAGCTGCGGCCGATAGCCCAGGATACCGTCCCGCTCTCCGCGGTGCAGGCGCTGGCCAACGGCGCGTACCTGTATGAGGGCCTGCCCATCTCGTGCATTCCGCAGGTTCACTGCCTCCGCTACCGCGCCGTGGGCAAGCAGAGCGCGATCATGCTGACGCAGGACATCGGCATGACGGCGTGGGGGCTCGGTGTGCAGGGGCTGAGCGCGACCGTGCAGCTCCGCGCACGCGCGGATCTTGGCGGTGATTTCGAATGGCCGCGCAGCGACGATCCCTTCGATGCGATCCTCGCCTATGCAGAACTGCTGCGCGGCGACTTCCGCGTGCGCGGCGGCCGTCTCCAGAGCCTGTCCGGTCTCGGCTTCACGAGCTACGACGGGGGGCAGGTGCTGTACTCGCCGACGCAGCGGCTGAGCATGCAGGTGTTCGGCGGCCGGAGTCTCGCGCGGAGCGTGTACGAGCCGCGTCACGAGGCACTCGAAGGGATCGAGCAGTTCTTCCCGGATCGCAACGCGCTGCTGATCGGCGGCGAGCTCGAGGCTGAGCCGTGGGGTCACACGAACGTGACGGCGCGGTATCAGCGGGAGATGTGGACGAACCGGTCCGCACTCGTGTCGGAGCGTGCGTCACTCGATCTGCGATCGAGCGTGCTCGCGCCCGTGCACGTGACGGCCGGGATGGATTACGACTTCGCGTTCGGCCGGGTCGGCAAGTCCAATCTGAACCTGCGTCTGCCGGTAAACGACGGCGGCATCGTGCTGGAGCTGGCGGGTTCGCGCTACGTCCCCTACTTCGAGCTGTGGACCATCTGGGGTTACTTCAGCCCTGTCGCGCACCACGAGATCGAGGCGCGCGCTGCGTGGCGTCCGCTGCCCGCACTTCAGGTGCGCGGCGCTGTCGGCTACCGCAAATACGACGATGCGGACGCACCGGTGATCTTCGACCCGTTGCCCGATGATGCCGTGTCCGTGACGGCCGCCGCCGCATGGACTGCGTCGCCGCGCGTGATGCTCGATGCGAGCTACCGGATGGAGCGCGGCTTCGGCGCCTACCTCGGGTCCGGTGATGTCGGTGCCCGCTTCCGCGTGCATGAGCGCGTGGCGCTCAGCGCCGACGTCACCGCATTCCAGCAGATAGAGGAGTTCCGCCTCGGCGATGGCGTGGTGCTTGGTGGCGGCGGGTCGGTGGACGTGGATGTCACGTCGTTCGCACAGCTGAGCGGCGGGGCACACGTCTATCGTCAGACGTGGGACCGTCGCGTCGGCGACACCGACTGGAACCAGGTGCGCGGCTGGGCGGCGCTGCGCGTCGGCTTCGGCCGTGATCCGGGTCTGGCCGCGCAGGGGGCGAGATGAGCGCGCGCCTGCTGCGCCGTGCCGCGGCCGCAATGAACACGCGCTTGGTTCGTCGTGCGTGGATCCTCTGCGTCATCGCCATCACGGGCGTGGTGTTCGCCGCCGTCGCGCAGCGGCAGCAGGAGTTTCCGCACGAGCAGCATGCGGGGCTGTTCCCGCTGTGTGAAGGCTGCCACGAGGGTGTGCCCGAGGGTGACCGCTCCGACTTCTATCCGGCCCCTGCGGAATGTGCAGGCTGTCACGACGGCGTGGAGGAGCCGCGCGTGGAGTGGGATGGTCCAACCGAGAGGCCGGACAACCTCCTTTTCGAGCACCCGGAGCATCCGGACGTGGACGAGCAGGGCGCTGCGATCGACTGCACCACATGCCACACGCCCGCGGGTGCTCCGCGCATGGCCGTCGCAGAACTGCCCGTCGTGCCGCGATGCCTGGCCTGTCACGAGCACCAGGCGACCGATCATTTCGTCGATGCCGACTGCGCGACGTGCCACATTCCGCTCGCGGAAGCACCGTTCGACCGTGCGCGGCTCGTCGCGCTGCCGGAGCCGGTCGACCACGATCTCGAAGATTTCCTCGCCGAGTCGCACGGCGGGATGGCGAACGCCGACATTACGCGCTGCGCCGTGTGTCACACGCGTGAGCGCTGCGAGAGCTGTCACGTGGACGCGGCCGGAGTGGACGCCATCGCGAGGCTGCCGGTCGCGCAGGGCATGGTCGCGCAGTCGCTACCGGAGTTCGAGGCCCGGTACCCGGTGCCGGCGTCGCATCTGACGCGGGGCTTCCTCGAAGACCACGGCGCGAATGCAACGGTCGCGTCCTGCGCGACGTGCCACACGCAGGAGGACTGCGCGTCGTGTCACCTGCCGCCGGAACAGCCCGCGGTCGTGACGGGGCTCATGTCGCGTGCGGATGTGCGCGCGCCGGGCGTCCAGGTAATGCGGCGTGCGCCGGTATCACACCAGGCGCCGCTGTTCGAGATCGATCACGGCAACGTGGCGGCGGCGAGCGGCGCATCGTGCAGCGCATGTCATACGCGGACTTTCTGTGCCGACTGCCACAATGCCGCCTCCGGCGGTACGGCGTTGAGCGGCACTGGCGCAAGTCCGCACGCGGGGACGTTCGACGTTCACGCCAACACGCGGGCACCGCTCACCGGCGCTGAGCCGCTTGCCGCGCAGGCTGACAATGCAGGTCGTGCACCCGCGAGGCAGGCGGCCGCGGGCGACACGCGCCGCGGCGACATGCCCGGAGCGTTCCACCCCGCCAACTTCATGGCCCGCCACTCGGCCGAGGCGTACGGCAGGCGGCTGGAGTGCTCCAACTGCCATGACAGCCGGCTGTTCTGTGCGGACTGTCACGAGTCGGCCGGGATGAGCCCCGGCGCGACGACAGGGCGGCTGGGCCCGGGTTTCCACGACGCGGAGCCGCTCTGGCTGCTGCGCCACGGCCAGGCCGCCCGTCAGGCGCTGGAGAGCTGCACGTCGTGTCACACGCAGCCCGAGTGCATGCAGTGCCATTCCGTGCTGGGCGCATTCAAGGTGAATCCGCACGGCCCGGGCTTCGATGCGCGCCGCGCGCAGAAGAGAAACGCGGCCATATGCCTGGTGTGCCACATCACGGATCCGCTGAACCGGAGGACATGATGAATAGAGTCGGGGTAACGCTGGTGGCGCTGCTCGTTCTTGCCGCGTGCCGCGGCGATGAAGGGCTGCGCGACGATCAGGCGACGGGGAGCATCGATTCGGCGGCGTGGCGCGCAGCACGCGACCTGCCGCAGGACGTGCTGGCGGCATTGGACAGCGGCAATGCTGCGTTCCGCGCAAAGGACTACAATGCGGCGCGCGCGCAGTACCGCCGCGTGATCGAGCTGGCACCGGAGCAATCAGCGGGCTGGTTCGGTCTGTCCATGGCCGAGGGTCAGCTCGGCAACGTGGCCGCGGCGGACTCGGCGATGCAGCGCGTCACGGAGCTGACGCCGCAGTCGTCCCTGGTCGCCCCGGCGACGGACAGCAACTCGATCCATCCATAGTGCCGCAGGCCGGCGTGCCGCAGCGCCCGGCACGCGAGCCGCCGGCATTCGCGGGCTACTCGAGCATCAGCTTCATGCCCTCGTGCGTGGCACTGAAGCCGAGCCGCTCGTAGAAGCGCCGCGCGTCGCCGCGCGCCTTGTTCGTGGTCAGCTGCACGATGCCGCAGCCCCGCGCGCGCGCCCGCTCGATCGTGTGCCTCATCAGTGCGGCGCCGATCCCGCGTCCACGCAGCGCGGACTCCGTTCGCACACTCTCGACCGTGGCGCGCCAGGAACCCTGGAACGAGAGTGACGGTGTGAACGTCAGCTGCAGTGTTGCCACGATCCGGCCATCCACACAGCCGACGATCAGCTCATTGTTCGGATCCCTGTCGATCGCCTCGAACGCTTCCACATAGCTCTCCGCGAGCGCAGCGCCCGCGACCTCGCGGGTCCGGCCCAGCATGTCATCCGCCAGCAATGCGACGATCTGCGGCAGGTCCCCGGCCTCAGCCGTGCGAAATGTGATGTCCATTCACAACACTAGAAGAGCCGGAACCCCGGCGATACGGGATTGATCTCGTAGCCGAGGAGGAACGGGCCGTATGCGATCAGGATCAGCAGGATCGCGGCGATCATCCACATGCCGAGGCGATCGAGCGAAAGCTCCCAGCCGTGTCGCGCGGGCGCGGTGAGGGTCTGGGACACGGGGATGTCGTGCGGTGCATCGGTGCGCCGGCCGATCGCGATCGTCAAGCCGATCACGACGAAGAACAGCATCACACCAATGAACATCAGTGTGCCGCCGACACCGGTCAGAATGCCGGGGAGCCTCCACGCGGGACTGGAATACGCGGCTTCCGCCATGAACGTGCGTCGGGGCATGCCCTCCAGTCCACCGGAGATCATGCCGCGCGCGAAGATGAGCACACCGATGGTGTAGACCCATGCCGACGCCAGTGCAATACGCCGGCTGTATAGCGCGCGCTGCGTCAGGTAGGGAATCAGCCAGAATGCCACACCCATCAGGGTGAGCGCCACGGCGGTACCCACAGTCATGTGGAAGTGCCCGGGGACCCACGTCGTATTGTGAATGACCTGATTCATGGTGAAGCTGGCGTTGATCAGGCCGGTCGCGCCGCCGAGCACGAACGTCAGCATGGCCAGAATCTGTGCAACCACGGACGGATCGCCCCAGGGCAGCTTGCGGATCCACCCCAGCAGCCCCGTTCCGCCTGCGCGCCGGCCGCCGATCTCCAGTGCGGCCATCACGGAAAACGCCGTAGCGAGGGAGGGAAAGAACACACCGAACGTGAGCACACCGTGCACGGCCTTCATCGCGTTCGAGATGCCGGGGTCGGTGTACTGGTGATGGAAGCCGGTCGGTATGGAGAGAAGCAGAAAGAGAATCCAGACGATGCGAGTGTACGAGTCACTGATCAGCGCACCCCCCACCTGGCGCGGGATGAGCGCATACCATGACACGTACGCCGGCAGCAGCCACGCGTAAACGATCGCGTGACCGGTGAACCAGAACAGCGTGCGTGTCAGGAGCGGATCGATTTCGGCGCGCAATCCCATCGACCACGGCAGCAGGAAGACGAGAAATTCGACGGCGATCGGCAGGGACGCGAGGAGCCACATCAGGTAGGACGTGATCGAGATGTACGCCAGGAGCGGAATGCGGTCGCCGCGGTGCTCCCGTTTCCAGCCGATGAGTGCGACGATCATGTTCGCCAGCGCCAGCCAGGTGCTGACGACGACGAGCACGAGACCGAGATAGTATGTCCAGTGCGCCTGGAGCGGTGCGTACGAGGTGTACAGCACCGTCGCCTTGTTTCCGACTATCGCATATACGGCAAGCGCGTTGCCCAGGACGAGCGTGATGAACGACGACCACAGGAGGACGCTGTTCAGCGGACGCGCGAGTGCGCGCGCCGTCATGAGCGGCAGGAACGCATTGGCGAAGGAGAACGTGAAGATCAGAACATTGGCGACGCCGTGCGCTGTGAGACCCTGGTAGTACGTCGTCAGACCTGGGAACCAGCCGAGTATGCTGATGCCGGCGTAGGACAGCGCGTTCGCGAGACCATGGAACACACCGGCCACCAGTGCTGCGTAACCGATGTAGATGGTCCAGCGCAGCACGCGTCGCTGTGAGTCGGGGAGCTCGTAGCCCAGCGGGTCCAGGGCGATCGAGGTCAGCGAAGACATTCGGTCCCGCCGTTCAGTGAGTTACGGTGTGCGCCGGCACGGCGGCGGCCGGACCATCGACCAGAGGGACGCTCGTGCCCGCCGGTTCCACGATGACACGGCCGAACATCACGTGATGGCCGAGGCCGCAGTACTCGTGGCAGATGAGCAGGTGCTCGCCGGGCTCGTCGAACGTGTAGGTGTTTCTCGAGATCTGACCTGGTATGAGCATCATGTTCAGCCGCGTTCCTTCGACGTTGAATCCGTGGATCACGTCGGCGGACGTCGCGGTGAACGTGATCTCCGCGCCGGCCGGAACGCGCAGCTCGGCGGGCTGAAAGCTCCACGCGCGTCCGATGACGACCGCCTCGAAGGCATCGGGTCCCCGCTGGTAGACGCCCGGGCGGTCGAACGGCTGCGTCGCGGCCAGGTTGGAGGGATCGACGCGACCGGTGACACCGGGCAGATGGAGGCCGTGCACGACGGTCGCATACACGAGGGCCGCCGCGCATGCGGCCAGGAGGATGAGACCGACCGCCAGGAACGCCTTCTCGTAGGTATGTATTTTCATCGCTTCGGCCTCAGCGATCGAGCAGTCGCACGTACATGATGATCCAGATGGCCGCGATGATCATTAGGATGATCATGACGAGGAAGAGCGTCCCCGTAGTGGTCGGTTCTTCATCGGGCTCGAGCTCCGTGTCGTGCGGATCGGTGGACCCCGTCGGCGGCACACGGCCGGCGTCGTCGCGTGGCTCCATCATCAGTTCGTCCCTTCGCTCCGCGTGCTCCCCGACTGCCAGGCCTGGACGGCGCGGGCCATGGCGCGCAGGAGCAGATAGAAGAGGATGGCCGCCGGAACGGCGATGAGGAGCCGGACGGGCTCGACGATGCCGGCAAAAAGACGGTTCAGGGTATCCCAGAGATAGGCGACGAGCGGAGTGCCGAGCAGCACGAAGAGACCGATGCCGGCCACGAGACGTGAAGGAACGCTTTCGGGTGCTGCCATCAGGCTTCCATGTGGAGGTCAGCCCTGCTGCAGATCAATGCCACTGAACCGTAGAGGTACGGCCACTGCGCAGTCTGCGTCAAGGACATCGTCCGGCCTGACGTTCCATTGACAGGACACGGCCGCCGGCGGCATCCTCCGACCTGGAACCACAACCTTAACGGCGCCGCTGCAGCCTTCCGCGCCGCAACCCTCCGAGGTCGCCATTCAGTTCCGGGTGCTGGGACCTGTAGAGGTTCACACCGATGACGGTCGCGTTCTGGTGCCGAACGGCGCCAAACAGCGGCTCCTGCTCGCCACTCTCGTCCTGCACGCGCCCCGGGTCGTGTCCGCGGATCGCCTCGTCGATGTGCTCTGGGGGGAGCAGCTTCCGGACGATCCGGCCGGCGCGCTCCGCACCCAGATCTCGCGCCTGCGTGCCCTGCTGACGGAAGCCGGGGCCGACGGGCTCCTCGTGCGCGGGGATGTGCCCGGCTACCGTCTGACGCCCAAACCGGACCAGCTCGATGTCACGGTGTTCGAGCAGCTGGTGAGTCGCGCCCGGTCCGTACCGGCACCGGAGCGTGCTCTGGCGCTGGCCGAAGACGCGCTGGCGCTGTGGCGCGATGAGGCATATGTCGAGTTTCGTGACCTGCCTCACTTTCTCGGCGAGGCTGCGCGCCTGAGCCAGCAGCGGAACAGCGTGCAGGAGCGCCGCGTCGAATGTCTGCTGGCGGTCGGCAGGACCGACGAGGCGGTGGCAGCGGCCGAGGAGCTCATCCTGGCCGATCCGCTGAGCGAGCGGCATCGCGCGCTGGCCATGCAGGCTCTCTATCAGGCCGGTCGTCAGCACGATGCGCTCACCGTCTTCCAGGACTACAGGCGACTGCTCAGCACGGAGCTCGGCCTCGACCCATCGCCGGCGTTGCGCGAGATGGAGCGGAAGATCATCCAGCATGCCGCGCCGCCGCCGGCTGCACCCGCAGGTGGCGCGAGCGCGTACGCACTCGAGGTGCCGCACGGGTCTCAGGTCGTTCAGGGCAGCGAGCCCAGCCAGGACATCCGCTTCGCCGCCAGCGCCGACGGCGTGCGCCTCGCCTACGCGACGGTCGGCAGCGGACCGCCGCTCGTGAAGGCCGCCAACTGGCTCAACCACCTGGAGTTCGACTGGGAGAGTCCCGTCTGGCGCCGCCTGTTCCGCGAGCTCGCCGCACGCCGGACCTTCATCCGATACGATGAGCGCGGCAGTGGCCTGTCCGACCGCGATCCCGTGGACATGTCGCTCGACGCCTGGGTCCTCGACCTGGAGTGCATCGTGGACGCGTGCGGGCTCGATCGGTTTCCCCTGCTCGGCATCTCGCAGGGCTGCGCGGTCTGCATCGAGTACGCAGCGCGTCACCCCGAGCGCGTCTCCGGACTCATCCTGCACGGCGGCTACGCGGCCGGCTGGCGCGCGGATCCGAGCTTCGGCCCCGCGGAGATCGCACGACGCGATGCCAGCATCGAGATCGTGCGCCATGGCTGGGGCGAGGACACGCCGGCGTATCGGCAGATGTTCACGCAGACGTTCATACCCGGTGGCAACGCGGCGGAAATCGAGTGGTTCAACGAGCTGCAGCGACGGACCGTATCGCCGGCAATGGCGGCGCGGTTCATGGAAACATTCGCGTACATCGATGTGCGCGCTCGTCTCGCGGACGTGCGCGCACCGACGCTCGTGCTGCACAGTCGCGGTGACGCGCGCATCCACTTCGAAAAGGGCCGCGAGCTGGCCATGGGGATACCCGGCGCGCGCTTCGTGCTGCTGGAGAGCGAGAACCACCTCATCCTCGAGCACGAGCCCGCGTTCGACTACTGGATGCGCGAGGCGCTCCGGTTCCTCACCGAGGAGACGCGGGACTGATTGCCGCTGGCCCCCGCCAGCGCTCAAGTCCCGCGTCGATCTCGCGCGCGTGGCCGCGCGCACGTTCGGCGTGACAGACGTCTGACACGCATCTGAAACCCTCCCGAAACAGCCCGACAGCAGACTTGTCCGCAGGAGTCGATGATGACTTCCCGGGTCGCACTGCTGCGCCCCGGTACACGCGGGACAACGGAGGGATAATGGAAGCCACAGCTGAAGTCGCTACGGTGAATCACGACACGCTGAATGAGCTGCTTGGGCGTACGCTCGTCGATATTGGTGCGGCGGTGCAGGCGCCGCTGATGATTCTCGGCAGCCGGCTGGGCCTTTTCGAGGCACTGGCGGATGGATTCGTCACGACGGCGGAGCTGGCCGATCGTACCGGCACCACCGAGCGGTACGTGCGCGAATGGGTGAGGGCGCAGGCCGCAGCAGGATACGTCGCGTACGATGCCGACACCGATCGCTACACGCTCACGCCGGAACAGGCGCTGGTGTTCGCGGACAGGAGCAGCCCCGCATACCTGATCGTCGGCTTCGAGCAGGCGATGATCATGGGCGCGCGCAGTGAGCAGGTCGAAGAGTCGTTCCGCACAGGCGCGGGGATTCGCTGGCACGATCACGACCCGAACCTGTCGTGCTCGACAGCACGGTTCTTCGAGCCGGGGTACCGCGCAAACCTGGTCAGCGGCTGGCTGCCGGCGCTCGAAGGCGCGGAGGAGAAGCTGCGGGCGGGCGCACGGGTGGCGGATGTCGGCTGTGGCTACGGCATCTCCACGAGGCTGATGGCCGAAGCGTTCCCGGAGTCGCGGTTCTTCGGGTTCGACTATCACGAAGGATCGATCGACGCAGCGAATGCGGATGCCCGTGCCGCCGGCGTGGCCGATCGCGTGACGTTCGAGCGCACGACCGCCAAGGACTTTCCGGGGCGCGGCTATGACCTCATCACGATGTTCGACTGCCTGCACGATCTCGGCGATCCGGTGGGAGCTGCGATGCATGCCAGGCAGGCCCTGGCGCCGGACGGCATCCTGATGGTCGTCGAGCCGCGTGCGGGCGACCGCGTCGAGGAGAATCTCAATCCTGTGGGTCGGCTCTACTACGCGGCCTCGACTCTGATCTGCACGCCGACGTCGCTCAGCCAGGAGGTCGGGCTGGCGCTGGGTGCGCAGGCCGGCGAGGCGGCGATCCGGGCGGTCCTCGCGGAAGCGGGCTTCACGCGCTTCCGTCGCGCCGCCGAGACACCGTTCAACCTCGTGTTCGAGGCGAGGATCTGATTCGTAATCAACGGCGGGGCGGGTGGTCCGCCCCGCCTCGGCTATGAGGAGGAATGATGACGACAGCGAACCTGGAGCATCGCGACCCGACTGCGCCGCACGCGCGGCGGCAGCGCGCAGGATTTCTTCTATCGCATCCGGCTGCGGTAGCGGCCGCCGTCTGTCTGGGGCTGGGCGCGCTGCTGGCGGGCTGCGGGCCGGGACAGGTGGAGGTGCCGGCGGCGAGCGCCAGTGAGGTAGAGGGTGCTGCACCGGGAATCGGCGGAGAGCTGGACGCGATACGCGAGGCGACGGAGCGGTTCCGCGACGTGGAAGTTGCAGTCGCGGAGGGCTACATTCGCGACCCGGCGGACATGTGCTTCGTGGCGGCCATGGAAGGCCAGCCGCCGCAGCTGGGCGGCATGGGC
>DATHUY010000031.1 GCA_035461765.1 Longimicrobiales bacterium | reverse complement strand
GACCGGATGGTCGTGAGCGAGGTGGCCGGCACGACGCGCGACAGCATCGACACGCCGTTCCGCTACCACAATCGCGATCTCATCTTCGTCGATACGGCGGGGCTGCGGCGCCAGGCGAAGATCGATCGGGGCCTGGAGTTCTACAGCTCGCTGCGCACGGAGCTGGCGATCGAACGCGCGGACGTGTGCATGCTGCTGGTGGACGCGACCGAGCCGATACACGTGCAGGATCTGAAGATCGCCGAGAAGGCGTGGCGCAGCGGCTGTGCGCTCATCATCGTGGCCAACAAGTGGGACCTGGTCGAGAAGGAGACCAACACCGCGGTGGAGTTCGAGCGCAAGCTGCACGAGCGTGCACCGCCGCTGCGCTGGACGCCCGTGATCTTCACGTCCGCCCTGACCGGTCTCCGCGTGCGCAAGGTTCTGGACCTGATCGTCGAGGTCGCTGAGCAGAGGGAGCGAAGGATCCCGACGCGCGAGGTGAACGAAGTGGTCCACAAGCTGGCGGTGCGTACCATGCCGCCGCATTTTCGCGGCATGCCGATCAAGCTGCTCTACGCCACTCAGGTCGCCGTGAAGCCGCCGACGTTCGTGATCTTCGTGAATCAGCCGAAGGGCGTGCCCGAGCACTATCTGCGCTATCTGCAGAACGGCTTCCGCGCGGCCTGGGGCTTCATCGGCACACCCATACGACTCAGGCTGCGCGCGCGACGGGAGCAGGAGAAGCCGACATGATCCCGGCGCTGCTCCTGCTTGCGGCGTATCTGATCGGCGCTTTTCCTACCAGCTACATCGTCGGCCGCCTCACGCGCGGCATCGACCTGCGACAGCACGGCAGCGGCAACCTCGGAGCGACGAACGCGTTCCGCGTGCTCGGCTGGCGTGCGGCGACACCCATCTTCATCGTCGATGTGGCCAAGGGATTCCTGCCCGCCTGGTTCTTTCCCGGCATCGATGGCGTGGAGCCGATTGCCTGGACACTGGCGTACGGCGCGGCGGCCATCATCGGTCACATGTACTCGGTCTATGTCGGCTTCCGCGGCGGCAAGGGCGTGGCGACCGGTGCAGGTGTCTTTCTAGCCCTCGCACCGCTGGCCGCCCTGGGCAGCCTGCTGATCTGGATGGTGCTCGTCTTCGCGACGGGGTACGTGTCGCTCGCATCCATCGCGTCCGCTGCCGCGCTCCCGCTTCTGATCGCGCTCACCGGCGCGCCCGGCTCCGTCCTGGCGCTGTCGGTTGGATTGTCGATCTTCGTGATATACGCGCATCGCGCCAACATGCGGCGGTTACTGCGCGGCGAGGAGCATCGGTTCAGGAGGGGACGACGCGCGCAGGCGCCACCCACTTCAGAGGAGCGGACGAGGTGAACGAACGCATTGGCGTAGTCGGGGCGGGGAGCTGGGGTACGGCGCTCGCCAACCTGCTGGCGAAGAAGGGGTATCCGGTGTGCATCTGGTCGTTCGAGCCGGATGTCGCCGAGTCGATCAACAACCGCCATCGCAATTCCGTATATCTCACCGACATTCAGCTCGACGAGCGCCTGCAAGCCACGACATCGCTCGAGGAAGCCGTTGCTGGTGCCTCCTGCATCCTGTCGGTCAGTCCTGCACAGCATGTGCGGAACGTGATGGCGCAGGCGGCCGGATCCATGCGCCAGGACGCCATCGTGATCGGCGCATCGAAGGGCATCGAGACGGACACGCTCAAGACGATGGCGCAGGTGCTGGCGGAAGTGCTGCCCGCCGAGGCCGCCGCGCGTTCCTGCTATCTGTCGGGTCCGAGCTTCGCGCTGGAGGTGGCGCAGGGGCAGCCGACGGCGGTCACGATCGCCAGTCACGACGAGGCCGCAGCCGCGCAGGCGCAGGAGATCTTTCAGACGTCGTACTTCCGATGCTACACGAGCAGCGACGTGACCGGCGTCGAGCTCGGGGGCGCACTGAAGAACGTGATCGCCGTGGCGGCGGGCATGGCCGTCGGACTCGGACTCGGACACAATGCCACTGCTGCCCTCATCACCCGGGGGCTTGCCGAGATCACGCGCCTCGGTGTGAAGCTCGGCTCCAACCCGCTCACGCTCGCCGGCCTGGCGGGCATGGGCGACCTCATCCTGACGTGCACGGGCGGACTCAGTCGCAACCGTCATGTCGGCGTCGAGCTGGGCAGGGGTCGCACGCTCGATGAGGTCCTCGCCGAAATGACGATGATTGCGGAGGGCGTGCAGACCACGCGTGCCGCGCACGCGCTCGCGTTGCGCTCCGATATCGAAATGCCCATTGTCGCAGAGGTACACGCCGTCCTCTTCGAGGGAAGAACGGCTGCGGAAGCGGTGGAGAATCTGATGATGCGTGAACCGAAGGCCGAGCTCTGGCGATGACGGAACCAACGGAATCGCGGGATGACGCGCGCGCTGATGAGACGAACGCTCCAGCGCGCGCCGACCACGGCTCGCGCCCTCTCGTGCGCAAGGAATACTACTCGATCAGCGAGGTGGCGGACCTGGTGGGGCTGCCGGCGCATGTGCTGCGCTACTGGGAGTCGCAGTTCTCCGTGCTGAGCCCGTCGAAGAACCGGTCGGGCAACCGCGTCTACCAGCGCAAGGAGATCAAGCTCATCCTGCTGGTGAAGCAGCTGCTGCACGTGGAGAAGTATACCGTGGAGGGCGCAAAGCAGCGGCTCGATCAGCTGCGCAAGGGCGGCGACCTGGCCCGTGCGACGGCGACCGCGCTGGACGAGCAAATGGTGGCAGTGCTGCGCGAGGAGCTCGATTCGCTGCGTGACCTGCTCGCCGCGAGCGACTGATGCGCATTCTCGTCGCCAATGATGATGGTTACCTCGCCGGCGGCATTCAGACGCTGGCACGCGCGGCGGCGGAACTCGGTGATGTGACCGTGGTCGCACCGGACCGCGAACAGAGCGCCACCAGCCACTCGCTGACTCTCCACTATCCGCTGCGCGTGCGCGTCACCCGGGAAGGCGTGCACGTCGTGGACGGGACGCCGACGGACTGTGTGATGCTCGCCATCGGTGAGCTGCTGGAGGAGCGCCCGGACTTCGTGCTCTCCGGCATCAATCACGGTCCCAACCTGGGCGACGACGTGCTGTATTCGGGCACGGTCGCAGCGGCCATGGAGGCCACGATCCTCGGCATTCCCGCCATTGCACTCTCCTACGCGGGCAAGGACCACGAGCGGCTGAGCGACTGGAACGACGTGTTGATCAGGCTGCTGAAGCAGCTGGTTCAACGCAACGATTTTCCCGCAGAGACCCTGCTCAACGTGAACCTCCCGGCCGTGCCGCCTGACGAAGTTGCCGGTGTGCGTGTCACATCACTCGGCCGCAGGGCGTATGTCGGCTCGCTGACACGAGCGGCGGATCCGAACGGACGCGAATACTTCTGGATCGGCGGCGGTGAGAGCAAGTGGTGGGGCGGACCGGATTCGGACTTCCGTGCTGTGCACGAGCAGTTCATTTCCGTCACGCCGCTGCACCTGGACCTGACGAATTACCGATTGATGGAAGGATTGAGCGAGTGGGGTCTGAAGCTCTGAGCGACCGCCGGTACGAACGACAGAGACGGCAGCTGATCGAGACGATCCGCGACCGCGGGATCGATGACCTCGAAGTGCTCCGCGTATTCGATCTCGTCCCGCGTCACCTGTTCGTTCCCGAAGGAGTTCAGCATCGTGCCTACGAGGATGCACCCGTCCCGATCGGGTTCGGCCAGACCGCGTCACAGCCGTCGCTGCAGGCGCTGTATCTCCAGATCCTGAAAATCCAGAATCATCAGAAGGTGCTGGAGATCGGCACCGGCAGCGGTTATCAGACGGCTCTGCTCGGACACCTGGCGGGGCACGTGTATTCGGTAGAGCGGATCCGCGAGCTCTCGGCGCGCGCGCGCACGATACTGGACGATCTCCGATTCTCGAACATCGCCCTCCTCGTCGGTGACGGAACCATCGGCTGGTCGCGCTACGCGCCGTACGACGCGATCCTCGTGGCGGCCGCTTCGCCGGATGTGCCGCAGGCGCTGCTGGACCAGCTCGCGGAGGGCGGGCGCATGCTCATTCCGATCGGCGATCGCAACGAGCAGACGCTCACGCTCTTCGAGAAGACCGGCGACGGCGTGCAGCGCGAGGACATCACGGCGTGTACATTCGTACCGCTGCTCGGCCGCTTCGGGTGGGCGGAATGAAGCTCGCTACCGCCGGCAGCCTCGCTGCGGTGTGCGCGCTTGTGGTCAGTGTTGCGCCGCTGGCCGGACAGACTCCGCCTGACACGTCACGTTTCCGTCTCGATACGCTGCAGGTCCCCATCACGCGGACTGCCGTAGCGGCCGCGCGCGCACCCGTTTCACTTTCACTGGTGGGCCGCGACCGGATTCAGGTTGCCCGCGCTACGGTCGGTCTGGACGAGGCGCTCTCCTCCATCCCCGGTTTGATTGTCGACAATCGTCAGAACTTCTCGCTCGGCAGCCGCATTATCATCCGCGGGCTGGGCGCACGCGCCGCATTCGGCGTGCGCGGTGTGCGCGTCATGGTGGATGGCATTCCCCTGACCATGCCGGACGGCCAGACCAACCTGAACAACGTCGATCTCGGATCCGCGGGATCCATCCACGTCCTCCGGGGTCCGGCCTCGTCGCTGTTCGGCAACGCAGCGGGCGGTGTGATCGCGGTCGAGACGGAGCCCGCGCCCGGTCCGCGCTCGGCTGAAGCACGCGTCACGATAGGGGACCAGGGTCGCGGCGAGATCACGAGGCTGTGGAAGGCGCAGGCGAAGATGGCCGAAACAGCCGGTGCCTTCGACTATCTGGTCAGCGTCTCACGGCTGAACGCGGACGGTTACCGCGACCACGGTCGCGCACGGCAGACGTTGCTGAACGCGCGTGCCGGATATGCCGTCAGCGAGGCGGCCCGCCTCACGGTCGTCGTCAATGTCGCCGATATGCCTGTGGCCGAGAACCCCGGGTCCCTGCCGTTCGATTCCGCCCGCAGCACGCCCGACATGGCGTGGCCGCGCAACGTCGCAACGGAATCCGGCGAGAGCATGCGTCAGGCGCAGGCAGGCGTGCGCCTCCAGCATGAGGTCGCGCACCGGCGCACGGATGTGTCGGCCCACGTGCTCCGCCGCACGCTGGAGAACCCGCTCCCGTTCGCCGTCATCGATCTCGGTCGCACGGCAGGGGGAGTGCGTGCCCTGCACGAACGCGGCTTCGGCCGCACAGCCATCACCGTTGGCGTCGACGCCGAAGCACAGCGAGATGACCGGCTCGAGTTCGCCAACGACGCGGGTGAGCCCGCAGGGGCGCCGCGGCGCGACCAGGAGGATCGTGTGGCGAGCATCGGGCCTTTCGCCCAGGCCCGTCTGGATCTCGGTGCACTCGGACTCACGATCGGCGGACGCTATGACGCCGTGCACTTCGAGACCATCGACCGGCGCGACGCAGTGGCGGACGAGTCCGGAGAACGCACGCTCCATGCACCCAGCTTCATGGCCGGTGTCACGTTCGCTCTCCCGCGCGCGACGGTTTTCGCCAACATCGCTTCAGCATTCCAGACACCGACGACCACCGAGCTGCTGAACGCACCGCCCGCTCCCGGATCACCGTGCTGCCCCGTCGGCTTCAACACGCAGCTCGAGCCGCAGCGCACGCTGAGCTCCGAGATCGGCGTGCGCGGCGAGGTCTCCGCGCGGTGGAGTTATGAGGCTGCGGCATACATCATGGACGTACGCGACGCACTCGTTCAGTTCCAGGTCCCGGACGCCGAGGGTCGCGACTTCTTCCGCAACGCCGGGCGCACGCGCAACCGCGGCGTCGAGCTGGCAACGTATGCCGCAATCACGCCCGCGATCACACTCTCCGCGTCCTATGCCCTCACCGACGTCCGCTTCCGTGATGACGGCAGCGCTGACTCGGATTTCGAGGGGAACCGCGTTCCGGGCATCACGCCGCACCGGCTGTTCGCCGCCGCCAGCTGGTCGGCCGCCGCATCGAGCGTCACCCTCGAAGCGCAGCACAATGCCACCCAGTACGCAGACGACGCGAACTCCGCCGCGAATCCGGCTTACACGATCCTCGACCTGCGCGCACATACCGTGTTTGCCGTAGGGGCGTTCGACCTCGCACCCTTCGTCGCCGTGAACAACATCCTCGATGAAAAGTACTTCGGCTCGCTCACCGTCAACGCGGCAGCCGCACGGTACTACGAGCCCGCACCCGGCAGGAATGTTCTCATCGGCGCGTCCATCCGGACCGGCGGCTGGCGACGTCGCTGAACGATGATCTTTCCGACCGTCGGGTATAACCATTAGTTTGTAACCGTCTGGCCAACGTGCTTGGACTCCCCGCAACGCGATTGGATGAGCCAGAATCCGTCACATACACCCCGGCGTGCGCTTTCGCCGCCGGCGGTGACGCGTTTTCATTTGAGAACAGCCTCAGCGACCGAGGCCGTATTTTCGCCACCCTATGTACCGCCGCTCCGTCCTGAAGGGGACCCGCTTCGACCGACCGAGCCCGCCGTAACACAAGAGTCATTCCCCGCGCCGACACCCCGACCACAACCAACTGCACTGCCGCCTGCTGCTCGCGGCATGGAGTTGCCGCGACCCGTGCGGCCGCCCACAGAGACGGGCCGCACTGAGCCGGGTACGTGGCGCGAGATCATCGCGCGTTTCGAACGCGAGCTCGGCCCCGCAACCGATGCAGATTCGACCGGGGCAGCCGCGCCGCCCACGGACGCAACTACGGGCGGCGCGCTGCCGCCGGCGGCCGGAGAGGATGACAGGTCCGGACTCGCGCCGACGGCAGACGTCGCAGACATCGCGAAGACGACCGATCCGGCGCAGACGGCAGACGTCGCGAACATCGCGGAGACGTCCGACCTGGTCACACCTGCGGATGTTGCGGACATCGCGGGCGTCGAAGACACGACCGAACCGCTGCCGCCGGCAACCGGCACGGACCTCCCGGGCGTCGAAGACACAGCCGACCACGTGACACCTGAGACCGGCACGGATGAGGAGGAGGTCGCTCCCGGAGCGCGGCCCTCACTCGATGAGGCGGTTCCCTGGGAAATCGCGGCCATGACGACGCCCGATTACACGCCGCCTCATTCCATCCACGATCGCGAGCACGACTCCTGGCCCGTGGAAGCCGAGGACGGTGATGCGGTTCCCGCGTGGGGTGAGGACGTTCCGGAGGATCGCGCCCCGGCGCCCATGGAAGATTCGCTCGAGGAGATCGGCGAGCTGCTCCTGGACGAGGAAGCGTCCGCAGACCCCTGGGCCGCTGACAGGCGCGCCGGCGATACCGGCAGCGGTCGTCCCGACTTTCCGCTGGACGCGTTCATTGTTCCCGCGGGCGTCCACCACGCCCCCACGGGCTACGACGCGGACGTCGCACGGCGGGTTGCGCTCCGCCTGGATGAGCTCGCACGACAGCTCCGCGGCGGCGGCCTGCAATCACTCGGTCGCACCCACAGCACGGACGAACTGTCGCGGGTGCTCGCAGCGATCGTGACGGGATACGTCGCCCGCGACGACTAGCCGCCGAGCCGCGGGACCCGCCGGACCCGCCGGACCCGCCGGAACCGCCGGACGCGGAACCCATTCTGCACTTTGGCCGATCCGGGCATGATGCCGCCCGGCGCCAGTGGCTTCGGTCACCCTTCTGCCCTCGGCATTCCACGGTGCCCGCGGCGATCCGGGCGATTCCGGACGCCGCGCGGGGGACAGCGTCATGGCGCCATGGGCCAGAATGCAGAATGGGTTCCGCGTCCGACGGAAGGCTGGCTTGTCGGCCGTATTCGGTTTATCTTCGGGCCTGGTTTCCACCCTCTGCCCGGAGCAACGCATGATCATCCTTACCATTGGCGGCGCCTCCCGACGTCTCACCAGCCCCTCCGCCATCGACGAGATATGGATCATGCTGCATCTGCGGTCTGACGCCGCCGGCCATGGGCCGGGAGTGCACGTGAGGATCAACGCACCGGGTCTGTCGCTGAATCTCAGCGCCGGCGAGTTGCGGGTCGTCTCCGGACGGCCCCGGGTGGACGGTGAGACGGCCGTATTGAAGCTGTGGGCCGAGCGGGGCCTGGATCGGCCGGGTTTCCGGAGCGGTCAGCTCGTCGCCTTTCTGCATCAGCTGCACGACCTGCTGGAGCCGGGGACGAACGCGGAGTCCAGAGACGCGATCATGGGGCAGAGGACCGTCGTGGACGACACCCTCTGCATGGGTTAACGTTGCGGGATGTACACCACCTGCATCTTCTGCAGCCGACCGCTGGGTGAGAACGACACCCTCGAGGCGTTTCCTACCGGAACGAGGCTGGCATTCGACCCGGTGAAGGGCCGCCTCTGGGTGGTATGTCGGACGTGCGAGCGGTGGAATCTTTCACCGCTCGAGGAGCGGTGGGAAGCGATCGAGGACGCCGAGCGATTGTTCCGGGGTACGCGCACGCGTGTGTCGACGGAGAATATCGGTTTCGCGCATCTGGGAGGTGGTCTGGAGCTCGTCCGGATCGGGAAGCCGTTGCGACCGGAGTTTGCGGCGTGGAGGTACGGCGACCAGTTCGGTCGTCGACGACGGCGTGCACTCATCACCGGGAGCGGCGCCGCGGTTGTCGTGGGAGCGTTCGTGGTTGCAGGTGCCGCCACGGGCGTAGTCGGCACTGTCCTCTGGCAATCGAGCACGTGGATCAACCTGTGGGTGAATAATGCGCGCACGGTGCTGAGTGTCCGCAGGGCCGACGGCACGCTCCTCAAACTCAAGCTGCCGGATCTGAATGCCGGCATCCTCGCTCGGGGGGCTGACGGCGAGTGTGGTCTCTCGCTGGGCAGGAACCGACAGCATGTCTTCACGGGTGCCGAGGCGGAGCGCGTGCTTGGGCTCGTGATGCCGATGTTCAATTCTTCAGGGGCGCGCGCCACGCAGGTGCAGGATGCCGTTCGTCAGATCGACCAGACGGGTGGGCCGACGGCCTACCTGTCCAGCGTCGGGAGGTGGGCGCCGTATAACGGAGTCGGCTGGCGGGGTGAGGGGCCGGAGCTTACCACGCTCACGAGGCGGACGAAACTCGCGCTCGAGATGGCGCTGCACGAGGAGCAGGAGCGGCGCGCGCTGGAGGGCGAGCTCAAGGGTCTCGAGCTCGCCTGGCGCACCGCCGAGGAGGTCGCCGCGATCGCCGACGACCTGCTGCTGCCCGATGAAGTCCAATTGCGAATGAGCGCAGCGGAGTCGCAGACCATTCGGAATGCGACGTGAGAGGAGAAGCCGGCCGGGCCGTGACTAGTCGGCGTTCGTGCCGTATATTTCGAGATCAGGCGCCCGTAGCTCAGGTGGATAGAGCACAAGTTTCCTAAACTTGGGGCCGCAGGTTCGAGTCCTGCCGGGCGCATGCAAGCGGCCGCTTTCGATCGGGAGCGGCCGTCCGTTTATCACACGAGGCTGGAAAGGCTGCCTATGACGTTCGACAGCCCCCAGGTCACGGTCGCGATAGCGCTGGCTGCAGGGATGCTGTGCCAGTCGCTCGCTCACCACCTGCGCATGCCCGGCATCGTGCTGCTGCTGCTCGCTGGTGTGCTCCTCGGCCCGCAGGTCGCGGGGGTGGTGCAGCCGGACACACTGGGCCCGTACCTCCAGATGATCGTGGCCGCAGCGGTCGCGGTCATCCTGTTCGAGGGCGGCCTCAATCTTCAGGTCAAGCGTCTGCGGGGTGAGGCGCTGGCGATCCGGAAACTGATCACGATCGGCGCCCTGATCACCGCGGTACTCGCGACGCTTGCAGCCCATTACATCATCGGCTGGGACTGGCGCATCGCGGTACCGTTCGGCACGCTGGTAGTCGTGACCGGCCCGACGGTGGTTACCCCCCTGCTGCGCCGTATCCGTGTCAATCACAAGCTGCACACGGTGCTGGAAGCGGAAGCGGTGCTGATCGATCCGATCGGCGCAGTGGTCGCGGTGGTGGCCCTCGAGGTGGTGCTGTCGCACGAGCTGGGCGAGGCGGCGTGGGGGTTGCTCGGGATACCGACGCGCATCCTGTTCGGCACGGTAATGGGTGTGGTCGGCGGCTACGCAATGGCCAAGCTGATCGCCGTTGAACGCTTCATTCCCGAGGGACTCGAGAGCGTGTTCACGCTGGCGATGCTTGTGCTGCTGTTCGAGGTCACCGACGCGGTCCTGCCGGAGAGCGGGATCATGGCGGCACCGATCGCAGGCATGGTCGTGGGCAACATGCCGTCACGACCGAGTCGTGAGCTCCGGGAGTTCAAGGAGCAGCTGACCGTCATGCTTGTCGGTCTGCTGTTCATTCTGCTTGCCGCTCATGTGCGCCTGCAGGAAGTGACGGAGCTCGGCTGGCGGGGTGTGGCGACGGTCGCGCTGCTCATGTTCGTCATCCGGCCACTCACGGTCGCCGTGAGCACTATGGGATCCACACTGACGATGCGCGAACGCGCGTTTGTCGCGTGGCTGGCACCGCGCGGCATCGTGGCGGCCGCCGTGGCGTCATTGTTTGCCGAGCAGCTCACGAACGAGGGGCTGCCCGAAGGCGTGCAGCTGCGCGCGCTGGTCTTCCTCGTGATTGCGGCGACCGTGCTCATTCAGGGCCTGTCCGGCGGGGCGATCGCGTCGTGGCTGGGAGTACGCCGTCTCACCAACACGGGCTGGGTGATTGCCGGCGCCAATGCACTCGCGCGCACGCTCGCGCAGACACTGAAGAAGGCGGGCGAGGACGTCATTATCGTCGACACGGATCCGGCCGAGATCGGCGAAGCGGGCCGGTCGGGTATCCAGGCGATCGAGGGCAACATCCTGGACGAGGCGGTCCTCCAGCAGGCGGACCTCGAGAGTCGCCGGGGAGCCATTTCGCTCATCCCGAACGAAGCGGTCTCGCTTCTCATCGCACAGAAGGCGCGCCGCGACTACCGCGTCGCGAATGCCATTGTAATCGTCGGACCCGGTGACGATCGCGAGCCGGCCGAGCGCGTGAATGCGCTCGGCGCCCACGTCCTGTTCGGGAGTGGTACCGATCTGGTGCACTGGACCGGCGAGATCACACGCGGGAAAGTCGCGGTACAGGCTTATCGGTATACTGGTGAGGCTGAACTGGATGTGAGTCAGATCGCGGATGCGGACAGCGAAAGGCTGCCTCTGGTAGTCACACAGCGTGGTTATGCCTCGCCCGTCAGCAACCAGACTCGTGCAAGGACGGGCGACACCGTGTTCTTCCTCGAGGGGCCGGATCTGCCGTCGCCGGACAATTTCGAACGTGCCGCGGATGCGGCGGGTGAGCGCGCGAGCGGCGACGCTGAAGAAGCTACGGCGGCGGAGAGCGCGATCCCCTAGACCGCCCGTCGGGGCCGGTGGGGAAACAGCGACACGCGGTCGGTCTGCGGCGCGGTCTTCTGATTGCGCCGCGGCAGCTCCTCGGCGGCGAGACGATCGAGCAGGAAGATGTACAGCGCGTCGCGCAATGCCGCTGGAACGCCCGCCATTTCCGAGTACAGCTCAACTGTCTGCAGGATCGAGTGTGACTCTGTCAGCTCGCGCGCGAACTTCGCCGCGTGGCGGACGTGAATGTCAAGCAGACCTGCCTGCGCTGCGCCTGTCGCGAGCTCGACCCACCGTCGCAGATCGTGGTGGACCCGTCCACGCAGTCGCCTGGTGATGACCTTCAGCAGTGTCGCGGTCTCCGGCTGTGCCGGCTGCTCTCCTTCGACGAAGAGACTGGCTGAAGTGCCCTTCGATGCGCGGTGGCCCAGCGCCGCGAGGACACTGTACGACAGCAGCTCCGCGTCAGCACCTACGATCCCGTGCATGCGCAGATAGATGTCGAGCATCCTCACCGCCGACACGCGCCCGGCGGCGAGCTCAATCATCGAGATGGCACTGTTGACGTGAAACTGGGTGACGGACTCGCGCGCGAGCGCTGCCTGCACTTCCAGCTCGCGGCGCTTTGCGACAGTCAGCTTGCGCGACGGCTTGCGCGGACTCATGCGGGAACTCCGGTGCTCCTGGAGTGAATCGTACGGGGGCTGACGGTCGCAAGCCGCATTCCGCGCACGGGTACCGGATGCAGCTTCTCGCAGCGGCAGGGATAAGGCCGTGCAGGACTGCCGTTTATGCGACCCCCGCCGAGCGATTGCTGCAAGGGCGCAACAACCCCGGCGCGACAAAAAGGTGCCGTCCCCCGAACCTTTTGCCGACGCGCAGCGCGCCCCGACTTGCCCGACGCCGCCGTGGGGTGCCACAATGCGAATCAACCGACTCCCCTCGGCAGGAATCCATTGCGCATAGTTACCATCGGCGGAGGCCCCGCCGGCCTCTATCTGTCCCTGCTGCTGAAGCGCGCCGACCCCTCGCATCAGGTCACTGTGCTGGAGCGTAACCGTCCGAACGATACGTTCGGCTGGGGTGTCGTCTTTTCCAATCAGACCCTCGACAACCTGCGCGCCGCCGACGCGGAGAGCTATTACCGCATCACCGACCACTTCGCGCACTGGGACGAGATAGACATCCACTTCAAGGGTCACGTCATCTCCTCCAGTGGGCACGGCTTCAGCGGCATCGCGCGGCGCCGGCTGCTGCAGATCCTGCAGGAGCGGGCTCAGTCCCTGGGTGTCGACCTGCGGTTCCAGCACGAGATCGGATCGCTTACCGACCTGGAGACACACGGACTGGCCGATGCCGATGTGATCGTCGCCGCGGACGGCGCGAACAGTGTGGTTCGCCGCGAGCGGGCTGCCTGCTTCCGCCCGTCCCTGGACGTCCGCTCCGCACGCTACATCTGGCTCGGTACGACACTGCCACTGGAGGCGTTCACGTTCATCTTCGTGGAAACCGATCACGGCGTATTCCAAGTGCACGGCTACCGCTTCGACGACACCGGTTCCACGTTCATTGTGGAGTGCGACGAAGCGTCGTGGCTGGCGGCCGGGCTCGACCGCATGGATACCACACAGACGATCGAGTTCTGCGAGCGCCTCTTCGGGCCCTGGCTCGAGGGACACCGGCTGGTCAGCAACGCTGCTCATCGAGCGGACAGCCCCTGGATCCGGTTCGTGCGCGTAAGTAACGAGCGCTGGTTCGATAGCAATGTCGTACTGGTGGGGGACGCCGCGCACACGGCGCACTTCTCCATCGGCTCGGGCACCAAACTGGCCATGGAGGACGCCATCTCCCTGGCCCGCGCGCTCGGATCCGGGGCTCCTCTCGAAGCGGCCCTCACGGACTATCAGAACGAACGCATGACGGAAGCGCTGCGACTCCAGAACGCCGCACGCAACTCCATGGAGTGGTTCGAGCACGTGCGCCGATACATGCATCTCGATCCGGAGCAGTTCGCGTACAGCCTGCTCACGCGCAGTCAGCGCGTCAGCCATGAGAACCTGCGGCTGCGCGACCGACGCTACCTGGAGTCCGTCGAGCGATGGTGGGAGTCGCGGGCGCGGTCCGAGACGCGCAGGACCGGACCGGACACGCAGCGGTTCGCTCCCGCTGCGCCTTCCGGTACGTCCACCGGCAGCACGGAAGCCATGCGGCCGCCGGTCCCGCCAATGTTCACGCCCTATCGCCTGCGTTCGCTCGGGCTGATGAACCGCATCGTCGTGGCGCCTATGGACATGTACTCGGCGGTCGACGGCACGCCCAACGATTTCCATCTCGTTCACCTCGGCGCCCGTGCGCTGGGCGGGGCCGGCCTGGTGATGACCGAGATGACCTGCACCTCACCCGATGCCCGCATTACGCTCGGCTGTACCGGCATGTATACCGATCGACATGTCGACGCCTGGCGCCGCATCGTCGATTTCGTGCACGGGAACAGCCGCGCCGCCATCTGCCTTCAGCTCGGACATTCCGGCCGCAAAGGCTCGACGCGCCTCATGTGGGAGGGCATGGATGAGCCGCTCGAGAACGACAACTGGGAAGTCATGGGCCCGTCCGCGATTCCATATTCGCCGGCGAACCAGACACCGCGCGCGATGACGCGCGCCGACATGGACCGGGTGCGCGATGACTTCGTGCGTGCCGTCCATTCCGGTGAGGCCGCGGGCTTCGACATGATCGAGCTGCACTGTGCCCACGGCTATCTGCTGTCCAGCTTCCTCACCCCATTGAGCAATCAGCGTGAGGATGAATACGGCGGCTGCATCGAGAATCGTCTTCGCTACCCGCTGGAGGTATTCATCGCAATGCGCGCCGCCTGGCCGGAGGACCGACCGATGTCCGTGCGGATCTCCGCCACCGACTGGGTGGACGGCGGAATCACCGATGCCGACGCGGTCACGATCGCCCGCGCATTCGTGGCGGCCGGTGCCGATATCATCCACGTGTCCGCGGGCCAGACGACACCGGATGCGAAGCCGGTGTACGGCCGCATGTACCAGACGCCGTTCAGCGACATGATCCGCAACGAGGCGCGTGTCGCCACGATTGCCGTCGGCAACATCAGCGACGCGGACCAGGTCAACTCGATCATCATGGCCGGTCGCGCAGACCTGTGCGCACTGGCGCGTCCTCACCTGAGCGACCCGAACTGGACGCTGCGCGCTGCGGCCCAGCTCGGATACACGCCGCAACACTGGCCTTCGCAGTACCTCACGGGAAAGCGTCAGCTGGAGCGATCATTCGAGCGTCTGAAGGAGATGGGACTTGCCGGTGCGACATGACTGATCCGGGCGCGGCTCGCAGCGTGCACACGAACGCATCGTCCGAAAGGTGGCTGACGGGTCGGCACGCAATCGTGACGGGCGGCGGACGCGGCATCGGCGCAGCGATCGCGAGCGAGCTGGCGCACCGCGGTGCGACCGTGACGATCACGGGACGCGACCTCGACACGCTGCGCAACACAGCGCAGGAAGTCAGTGGGGCGCATGGTGTTGGGGTGACGGCGCTGGCGTGTGACATCACCGACGCGGCCAGCGTGCACTCGGTGTTCACTGCGGCTCAGCGCGAGCACGGCGCGGCGTACATCCTGGTGAACAATGCCGGGCAGTCGGAGGGTCGGCCGTTCCTGAATACATCGCGGGAGCTGTGGGACCGGATGCTCGCGGTGAATCTCACGGGAGCGTTCACATGCACGCAGTTGGTGCTCGGGGGCATGCAGCGCGCGCGCGCGGGCCGCATTGTCAATATCGCTTCGACGAGCGGGCTGAAAGGGTACCGCAACATCACGGCGTACTGCGCGTCGAAGCACGGTCTGGTCGGGCTCACGCGCGCGCTGGCGGCGGAAACCGCTCGTGCGGGGATCACGGTAAACGCCGTGTGCCCCGCATACACGGATACGGACATGGCCGCGCGCGCTGTGGGCAACGTGGTGCGGGACATGGATCGCACCGAAGAGGAGGCGCGCGCACTGATCGCGCGCTCCGTGCCGCGCGGGACACTGATCACGCCCGCCGAGGTGGCTGGAGCGGTCGGCTGGCTGTGTTCACCCGCCGCGACAGGTATCAGCGGGCAGACAATCACGATAGCGGGTGGAGAGATCTGATGAGGACAGCGCAGTGAAGACGGAACTGCGGGCGGGGGACCTGAGGCCGGACAGCTTCGGGTGGGAGGTGGACGCCGGCATTGCAACCATCACGCTCAACCGCCCCGAACGCAAGAACCCGCTCAGCTTCGCATCGTATATCGAGCTGCGTGACACATTCCGTTCGCTCGTGTACGCAACGGACGTGAACGCCGTCGTCGTGACCGGCGCTGGCGGCAACTTCTGTTCGGGCGGCGACGTCCACGAGATTATCGGTCCGCTGGTGGAGCTGAAGGAGAGCGGTCGAATGGACGAGCTGCTCGCGTTCACGCGCATGACCGGCGACCTGGTAAAGGCCATGCGCGGCTGTCCCCAGCCGATCGTCGCGGCGATCGATGGTGCGTGCGTGGGCGCCGGCGCGATCATCGCGATGGCCAGCGATATGCGGCTCGGGACGGACCGCAGCAAGGTCGCGTTTCTGTTCACCCGTGTGGGGCTCTCCGGTGCCGACATGGGGGCGTGCGCGATCCTGCCGCGCATCATCGGGCAGGGCAGGGCCAGCGAGCTGCTGTATACGGGACGCTCAATGGATGCGGCGGAAGCCGAGCGCTGGGGGTTCTACAACCGCATCTGCCCGCCGGAGTCGATCCTGACGGATGCACGCGACCTCGCCCGCTCCCTCGCCGCGGGGCCGACTTTCGCGCACGCAACGACGAAACGTGCGCTCCACCAGGAATGGGCCATGGGCGTCGACGAGGCCATCGAGGCCGAGGCGCAGGCGCAGGCGATCTGCATGCAGACGGAAGACTTCGCACGCGCGTATCGTGCGTTCGTGAAGAAGGAGCGGCCCGTGTTCGAAGGCAACTGATGCCGGACTCCAGCTATCTCGAGTGGCCCTTCCTCGACGATGCCCACCGTGCGCTGGCGCACGACATCCGCGCGGCCGCACCCGCTCTCGCGGGCGCCGCGTCCGACCCGGAGGTCGATGTCGCGACGCGAGCCGCGGTGCGGGCGCTCGGGGCGGGCGGCTGGCTGAGATATGTCGTGCCATCCATGTACGGCGGTACGCGCGAGCGTCTGGATGTGCGGTCACTGTGCCTCATCCGCGAGACGCTCGCGTACAGCAGCGGAATCGCCGACTTCGCCTTTGCCATGCAGGGTCTGGGCACCGGTGCAATCACGGAATTCGGCAGCGACCGCCAGCGGTCCCGCTATCTGCCCCCGGTCGTGCGCGGTGAGGCCGTCGCGGCGTTCGCGGTCTCTGAACGCGAGGCGGGCTCCGATATCGCCGCCATGCAGGCGACATCCCGATCGGACGGAGATGCGTTCGTGCTGAGCGGCGAGAAGACGTGGATCTCGAACGCCGGCATCGCGGACCATTACGTCATCGTATGCCGCTATCCGGAGGCAGGGGAGAAGGGCTACGCCGCCTTCATCGTGGACGCTGCCACAGCGGGTCTCAGCGTCAGCGCGCGGGTAGACGTCAACGCGCCGCACGTCCTCGGCACGCTCACACTGGATGAGTGCCGGGTGCCGGGCAGCGCGCTGATCGGCGAAGCGGGTGCCGGCCTCAGAATCGCGCTCGGCACGCTCGACATCTTTCGTGCGACCGTCGGCGCGGCGGCGCTCGGCTTCGCGCGACGTGCGCTGGACGAGGCGCTCGGGTGGTGCGCTACCCGGCGCGTGTTCGGGCAGCGGCTGGCAGACATGCAGCTGACTCAGGCGAAGCTTGCGGACATGGCAGTTGCGGTGGATGCCGGCGCACTGCTCGTCTACCGTGCCGCCTGGGCGCGCGATCGCGGAGCTGGGCGCATCACGCGCGAAGCGGCCATGGCGAAGCTGTACGCAACAGACAACGCACAGGTGGTGATCGACGAGGCAGTGCAGCTGCTGGGCGCACGCGGCGTCACCCTCGGATCGCCGGTGGAACGACTGTCACGCGAGGTCAGAGCTCTCCGGATCTACGAGGGGACGAGCGAGATCCAGAAGATCGTGATTGCCGGACAGGTGCTCGCCGCCCACGAGCGCGACGCACCGGCTTCGCCGGAGATGGCACCATGACGCAGAACGCACATGCGACCGCACCCACCGCGCACGTCGACACCTTCGCACGGGACAATCTGCCACCGCGCGACCTCTGGCCCGTGCTGGACCTGGGCGGACTGAGCTACCCGCCCCGCCTCAACTGCGTGACGGAACTGCTCGACCGGCACGCCGCGGAGGATCCCGCTCGCGTCGCATTCATCACTCCCGAGACGAGCTGGACGTACGGTGAGCTCCACAGCCACGCGAATCGGATCGCGTGGGTTCTGGTCGAGGATCTGGGTGTGCGCCCAGGCAACCGCGTGCTGCTGCGGGGAGCGAACAACCTGATGATGGCAGCGTGCTGGTTCGCGGTGTTGAAGGTGGGCGGCATCTGCGTCTCGACGATGCCGCTGCTGCGCGCTCGTGAGCTGTCCCAGGTGATCGATCGTGCACGTGTGTCGGTCTCACTCACGGATACGCATGTCGCTGCCGAGCTGGAGCAGGCTGCGGCGCGCGTCGATGCAGGGCACCGCGTGGTCCATTTCAATGCGCCGGGCGTGGCCGGCTCGCTGGAGGCGCTCATGGCGACGAGGCCGGATACGTTCGAGAACGTGAGCACAGCGGCCGATGACGTGGCTCTCATCGCGTTTACATCCGGCACGACCGGACAGGCGAAGGGCACCATGCACTTCCACCGTGACATCCTGGCGGTCGCCGATACGTTCTCGAAGCACGTGCTTCAGCCTGAACCCGACGACATCTTCTGTGGCTCACCACCGTTCGCCTTCACGTTTGGACTCGGCGGCCTGATTCTGTTCCCCATGCGCGTCGGAGGGGCTTCGCTTCTACTCGAAAAGGCCTCACCGCCGGTGCTGCTCGATGGCATTCGCTCTCATGGCGCCACCATCTGCTTCACAGCGCCTACGGCGTACCGCGCCATGCTGGAGGACGTACGGCAGGGTGGCGTGGGACGACTGCGCAAATGCGTTTCCGCCGGGGAAACACTGCCGCGCGCGACGTTCGAGGCATGGGAGCAGACGACGGGCATCCGCATCATCGATGGCATAGGTTCGACCGAGATGCTGCACATCTTCATCTCCGCGGCCGGTGACGCCATCCGCCCGGGCTCGACCGGCCTGTCCGTACCAGGCTACACCGCCTGTGTACTCGATGATGACGGACGTGAGCTGCCGCGCGGGAGCGTCGGCCGCCTGGCCGTGCGTGGACCCACCGGATGCCGTTACCTTGCAGACCCGGAGCGGCAGCGCGCGTACGTGAGCGATGGCTGGAACATCACGGGCGACGCATACGTCGAGGACGCGGATGGCTACTTCTGGTATCAGGCGCGTACCGATGACATGATCATCTCCGGCGGCTACAACATTGCGGGGCCGGAAGTGGAGAACGTGCTTCTGGAGCATGTGAGCGTCCGGGAATGCGCGGTCATCGGTGTGCCGGACGATGCGCGCGGCCAGGTGGTCAAGGCGGTGGTCGTTCTGACCGAAGGCACAGCCGCGGACGAGGACACCGTGCGCGCACTCCAGGATTTCGTGAAGGCACAGATCGCACCGTACAAGTACCCGCGCATCATCGAGTTCGCTGATGAGCTGCCGCGGACGGAGACGGGAAAACTGCAGCGCTACCGGCTGCGTGAGGAGAGCGCGTGAACAGTGCCCAGGTCACACCCGACGGCTGGCCACGCGGCGCGGGCTATGCCCATGGCGCAGTCGCACACGGCCGCGTGCTGTGCACGGCCGGTCAGATCGGCTGGGACCCGCTGACCGAGAAGCTCGTCGGTCCTGACTTCGCCACGCAGGCCGCGCAGGCCCTGGCGAACGTGGCGACCGTGTTGCGCGCGGGAGGTGCCCGCCCCGAGCACCTCGTCCGGCTCACGTGGTACGTCACCGACCGAGCCGCATACCTCGACGCGCGGGCGCATATCGGTACCGCCTACCGCCGCCATTTCGATCGCTATTTCCCCGCCATGACCGTAGTGATCGTCGCCGGTCTGCTGGAGGCGGACGCGCTGGTGGAGATCGAAGCGACGGCGGTCATCCCAGACTGAGCGGACACCCGCGCCGTTCTGGCAGACGGTCGCGGCCCGCGCCTTGCGCGGATGCGTACCAACGCGCCCCGCCGGGGCCATCCAACTCGACACGGGACAGCTCATACCGTTGAAGCGACTCAGGTCATACGCGCTGTGGACGCTCGTTCTGGCGGCCGCGCTCGCGTCCGCAGCGGACGCGCAGCAGATCCCGGCGCCCGTCGGCTACGTGAACGATTTTGCCGATGTCATCCCGCCGAATCACGAAGCGGCGATGCAGCGCGTCATTGAAGAGGTGCGCCAGAAGTCGGGCGGCGAGATCGTGGTGGTAACGCTGAGCTCGCTCGAAGGTCGCCCGCGTGACGAGGTCGCACTCCGCATCGGTCGTGAGTGGGGGATCGGCCAGCGCGGTGAGCCGGGCGACCGCGCACGCAACACCGGCGTGCTCATCCTGGTGGTGCCGCGCACGCGCGATACGGGTGGCGAGCTCAAGATCGAGCTGGGCCTCGGCGCCAACACGTTCATTACGGCGACAGAGGCCGGGCGCATTGCGGACAACTACATGGTGCCCGCGTTCCGGCAGGACGATTACGGCACCGGAATCCAGGCCGGCGTCGAACAGATCGCGCTTCAGTTTGCGGAGGCATTCGACTTCGAGATCACGGGGACGGTGCTGGAGGAGCAGCAGCCGGGCCCGGCATCGCGTCCGGGCTCCGGCTACCTCTTCTGGATCATCGCCATGGTCATTCTCCTCTCCCTCTTCGGCGGGCGCGGGCGGGGCGGGCCGGGTGGTCGTGGCGGGCGCAGGGACGGCCTGTCGATGCTCCTGCCGTTCCTTATCGGTGCGAGCATGGGCGGCCGGCGCGGCGGGGGCGGGTTCGGCGGCGGCGGATTCGGCGGTGGTGGTTTTGGCGGCGGCGGGTTCGGCGGATTCGGCGGTGGCGGCGGATTCGGCGGCGGCGGCATTGGACGAAGCTGGTGAGGGGAGGGCGTCAATGACGGACCCGCGCAAACTCGCGGATGAATTCGTGACCGGTCTCAGACGAGATCTGGGGGACCGGATGCGCAGTGCGGCGCTCTTCGGCTCCGCCGCGCGCAACGAATGGATCGACGGCGTGAGCGACGTCAACGTGCTGGTTCTCGTCGACAACATCGACGCGCAGCTGCTCGCTCGTGGATCGGCCACGGCACGCAGCTCGGTGAAGCGGCGGGTGATGCCGCTGCTCATGGAGCAGGAGGAGTGGCGCCGTGCGGGCGATGTGTTCAGCATCGAGCTGGCCGACATGAAGGACGCGCACGTTCCACTGTTCGGCGACGACCCGGTCGAGCACTACGTGGCGGACCACAACAACCTCCGCCTTCAGGCGGAGCGTGAGCTGCGTGCCAAGCTGCTGCATCTCCACTCGGGCATGCTCATGGCCGGCGAAGATGGCAAGCGCCTGGGACAGCTGCTGCTGCACGCACTGCCGTCCTTCACGACCTATCTGCGTGCCGCGCTCCGCTTGGCCGGCGAGCCGGTCCCCGCGACGACACCGGAAGTCATCGATCATGCCTGCCGGCTTGCCGATGCGGACCCCGACGTGTTCCAGCGAGTCTACCGGGCCCGCACCAGCCGTTCGGCGCTCGAGGCCGGCCCCGCCGATCCGCTCGCGGATCGTTTCAATACCGCCGCGCAGCAGATGGCGGAGTACATCGACGCTCATCGGAGGTAACGCAGAAATGACACGACGACTCGCGGCCGTACTGGTCCTGGTGCTGCTCACGTCCGGTTGCGGCTACAACCGTATTCAGGAGCTGGACGAGCAGACCGAGCAGATGCGCGGCAACATCGACGCCGAGCTTCAGCGCCGTAACGATCTCATCCCGAACCTGGTTGCAACGGTCGACGAAGTGGCGTCTTTCGAGCAGGAGACGCAGACGGGAGTCGCGGAGGCCCGCGCGGGACTGTCGCGCGCACAGCAGCAGATGTCGGAAGCGCTCAACGACGGGGACGCCGGCGAGCTGAGCGCCGCGGATGCCCAGGTGCAGCGGAACCTGGACCTCTTCATCAACGTCGCCGTCGAGGCCTATCCGACGCTGCGCGCAAACGAGAACTTCATACGACTTCAGGACGAGCTGACCGAGACGGAAAACCGGATCAGCGTCTCCAGACGGGATTACAACGAGTCCGTCACGACGTACAACACGTACATCAGGCGGTTCCCGCAGCTCATCACCGCCAAGGTGATCGGCGCGGACCGCAAGGAGCAGTTCGAAGCCGAGGCAGGTGCCCGAGAGGCGCCCACCGTGGAGTTCGAGCGCGGCCGCTAGGGACGGGAAGGGGACTGCCGGTCACCGGCCGCGGAACGCGGAGGTGATCGGCAGTCGCCGGTCCTTGCCGAACGCGCGCGGCGTGATCTTCACTCCAGGCGCGGCCTGACGGCGCTTGTACTCGCTGCGATCCACGAGGGTGACTACGCGACGCACGGTGACCTCGTCGAAGCCCTCCGCCACGATCTCGCCGATGCTCCAGTCCTCCTCGACGTATTTCTCGAGGATCGCGTCCAGAACGGGATAGGGCGGCAGGGAGTCCTGGTCCGTCTGATCGGGACGCAGCTCCGCCGACGGCGGCTTCTCGATGGTGCTGACCGGTATCACGGCGCCGCCCGGCTGAGCATTGCGCCAGCGGCTGAGCTCGTACACGAGCGTCTTCGGTACGTCCTTCAGGACGGCAAAACCACCGGCCATGTCGCCGTACAGCGTCGCGTATCCCGTCGCGACCTCACTCTTGTTGCCAGTAGTGAGCAGCATCCAGCCGAACTTGTTCGACAGCGCCATGAGCAGCATCCCGCGCGCGCGCGACTGCAGGTTCTCCTCCGTGACATCAGCAGGCATCTCATGCAGAAACGGGCGCAGCACATCGAGTGAAGCTTCGAAGACGGGCTCGATGCCGATCTCCAGCAGGTCGATGCCGAGCAGGGTGCCGAGTTCATCCGCGTCTTGCAGGCTTCCTTCCGAGCTGTAACGGCTCGGGAGCTTGACTCCCGTGACACGATCCTTCCCGAGCGCGTCCGCCGCGATCACCGCCACAAGCGCGGAGTCGATTCCACCGGACAGCCCGAGCACTACGCGGGAGAAGCCGTTCTTCTCCACGTAATCGCGTGTGCCGAGCACCAGTGCCGCGTAGACTTCGGCCAGGTCGTCCGCCGGCGGACCGTTCACGGGCGCTGCGCCGGGACGATCGGTCCCCATGACCGGCCGTTTCGATTCACCTGAATCAGCCTGCGCCCCCCGAACATCATCTGCCATGGGTCCACCGGCGACTGCCGGCTCCGCTACTCCCTCGTCGCGTCTGTGAGCGTCCGAGGCTTCGTGCGTCGATGGATCGCCCGCGAACACCCGCGTGACGCTTGCCGGCTCGTCGCGCAGCGTGTGGCGGCGCCGCGGGTCGTGGAGTCGCGCGCGAAAGACCTGCTCCAGCTCGATGTCACAGACCAGGAGATGCTCCTCGAAGGATGGCGCTGTCGCGAGCAGCTCGCCCTCCGGCCCGAACACGACGCTGCTGCCGTCGAACACCAGTTCATCCTGACCGCCGACCAGGTTGACGTAGGCGATGGCAACGGCGTAATCGGCGGCGCGCGTCGCGAGCATGCGGTGGCGGTCGAGCTGCTTGCCGCGGTGGTACGGCGAGGCATTGATGTTCACGATGACATCCGCGCCCGCACGCGCGAGTCGACCGACCGGTCCGCCCGGCAGCCAGATGTCCTCGCAGATGCTGATGCCGATCCACGCACCGCGCACACAGACTAGCAGCTCGCCGACGCCCGGCTTGAAGTAGCGGAGCTCGTCGAAGACGCCGTAATTCGGGAGTCGCTGCTTGTGATAGGTGGCGAGCCAGCGACCGTCGTGCAGCACGGCGGCGGCGTTGAAGAGGTCGAACCGCCGATCGGCGAAGCCGACCACGGCCGTGATGCCCTTCGTCGTTGGCGCCAGCGCCTCGACCGCCTCGCGGTTCGCTGCGATGAAGCCCGGCTTCAGCAGGAGATCCTCGGGCGGATAGCCGCACACGGCCAGCTCGGGGAACGCGATCACGTCGACGCCGCGCTCCCGCGCCGCCTCCATCCGATCGCGGATCTTCGCGACATTCGCCTCCACGGCCCCGACCGTCGCGTTCATCTGCGCGAGCCCCACCCGCACACAGCTCATCCAGCCTCCTCTGTAACACACGCACGAGACGGCCCGAAGATCCTATCCCTGCGCGGACGCCGCAAGGATTCCTGGCGCCCGCGTTTACCCGGCCGCACCGATCCTGTATCTTTCCGCAGTATTCGCGACCTCGATCCCTGGAGCCCTGCTTGTACCCGGAACTCTTCCGCATCGGCAATTTCGTCGTGACCACGTTCGGTCTGATGATGTTCCTGTCCTTCGTGACGGGCGCCTGGATTCTTGGCAAGCAGCTCGAGCGGTACGGGCAGCCGAAGGAGCTGGCCTGGGACGTTCTCGCCTGGGTGGCCGTCGGCGGTATCATCGGCGCCAAGGTCTACTACCTCGCGCTGCACCCGGCGGAGCTCGCGGCCGATTTCTGGGGCTCGGTCTTCAGTCGCGGCGGGCTCGTGTGGTACGGCGGCCTGATCGGCGGTATCATCGCCTACTACCTCCAGGTGCGCAGCCGCAAGCTGCCCATTGCCGTCATGTTCGACGCGACCGCCCCCGCGCTGGCCGTCGCCTACGGCGTCGGACGCATGGGCTGCTTCCTGGTCGGGGACGACTACGGACGCTACACGGATGGGCCGTTCGGCATCGCGTTTCCAAAAGGTGCGCCACCGAGCACCGCGGGCAACCTGCGCGCGATCGGGGAGACGAACATCCCCGCAAACATCCCGGACAACGTGGCGGTCCCGGTACATCCCACGCAGCTCTATGAGATCGGCCTAGCCGCGATCATGTTCCTCATTCTGTGGAACCTCGGCGCGAAGCGCGGCCTGCGCAGCGGTCAGCTCTTCTCCGCCTTCCTCGCCCTGTACGGCATCGAGCGCTTCTTCATCGAGTTCGTGCGCGCGAAGAGCGACCGGTTCGTGCTCGGACTATCCACGTCGCAGATCATGAGCCTGGTGCTGCTCATCGTGGCCGCGTTCCTCTGGTACCGTCAGTCGAAGGCGAAGCCCGCCCCCCTCACCGCGCGCGCCGCGGCGAAGCCGGTGACTGCCGGATAGCGCCACTCGCCCAACGGGGGAGCGCAGTAGCCACCGGCGAGGGCGCGCCGCCCGGGGTCGCAGTCATTGGGACCAGGCATCGACGACGCTCACAACATTGACCGGAGCGCGGCAAATCCCGCCTCCAGGCGCGGCAGCAGGTCGGGCGACCGCAGGGCCGCCGCGGGATGGAACAGCGGCAGAATCCGGAGCTGGCCGCCGTTCCATTCGATGACCTGAGCCGTGCCGCTGAGCTCCGTGATCCTGGCCTTCGGGATGAACCAGGTCAGGGCGACCCGTCCGAGCGTCACCACTACTACCGGCCGCACCAGCCGCAGCTGCTCCTCCAGCCACGGAGCGTGTGCCCTGATCTCCGCCACGCGGGGCGTCCGGTTCTTTGGCGGCCGGCACGCGACGACGTTCGTGATGTAGACCTCCGAGCGCTCAAGCCCCGCCTCCTCCAGGAGCCGCGCCAGCAGCCCGCCCGCTGCGCCTACGAACGGCTCGCCCGCGCGGTCTTCACTGGCGCCCGGCGCCTCGCCCAGAAACAGCACCCGCGCGCGCTTTGCGCCCGCGCCCCGGACGACCTGAGTGCGGAACGGCGCGAGGTCGCAGCGAGTGCAGCAGGCCATGTCGTCATTCAACTTTCCGACCGAGCGATAGCGGGGCACCGCCTCGGGAATTCCGGGGACGAAAGGCCCGGGATCATCCTTACCGATCCAGCAGGGCTCAGCCACGGCGGATACCGGCTATGTTCGCTGTGGTCACAGTCCGCCTGCGGTGTGTGCAGCTCACACCTGCAAGCGCAACGCATACTGTTGCAGCACTGTCCTTTATCATATCTGCCTTAATGTTGTCTGACATGCACGGACGGATCCCGCTCGCCGCGCTCTGCAATGTGGAACGTCGCTTGCCGTCTGCGACGGCATGAAGCGAACCGTCCGGCTGTTGTGCCTGTGCGCCCTGGTGCTGCCGGGCGACGTTTACGCCCAGGCTGCGGGGGACCCCTCGTTCCGTGCGGGCACGTTCATGCTGACCGTCGAGGTCGGAGGGGCGGCGTTCAGCGATTTCGAACGGACGCAGGCACGACCGTTGGACGGCGGGCTCGAGCTGGGTGACTTCGCCCGTCGCGTGTCCGCCCGAACGGCGGGCTCTGCGGGAGCGTGGGCCAGCTACTGGATACGGGACGGCCTGGCCGTGCGGGCGGGCATCTCGTTCGTTCCTTCGAGCTTCACGGTCTGGAACGAGGACATCGCGCGCGCCGCGATTGAGTCGCTGCGGCCGGCCGAAGCGGACCCGACGTACGCGTCGCTTTCCATCTGGATGGCCAGCCTGTCCGGGGTTTTTCGATTTCCGCATTCCTTCGGGCGCGTAACGCCGTACGGCATCGTGGGCGCGGGACTGGTTCGTTATCACGCGTCGGAGGACGCTGTCATACCGCCGGAAGCGCGAGGCCGGTTCGCATCGGGGAACTGGCAGAAGGGCGCGGGGGTGGTGGGGATCGGCGCCGCCATTCCGCTTCAGCGGCGGAGCCTGCTGATGTCCTTCGAGCTCACGAACCATATCTCGCGCTCGCCGCTGGGGGACGGCAGTGCGGGAGAGATGTTCGAGCTGGGCGGCGTGGCCATGCAGATCGATCCGGACGACGTTTCATCGGGCGACGGCGACGTGGGGCTGACCAGCCACATTCGGCTCGCGCTCGGTCTTACTCTTCCGCTGCGCTGGTAGCCTCACCGGATCAGAATCCTGCGCCGCGACTCGGAGCGCTGGCCGGTGACGGGGTCGCTCGCTCGCAGCACCAGGTCGTGCAGGCCGTGACGGCCATCGGGCAGCGGCACATTCAGCGCGACGACAAAGCGGGCATCTGAGGACTCACCGCGCCATCCGACGCGCGCCTCATCCTGCGACGGGAGCAGACCTACACCGCGGCCGATCCAGCGGGCGAAACGTCCGAGGAGGGATGGGCTGCTCGCGTCCTCCAGCGCGACCTCGATGTCGATGGAGCCCCCGGCGGTCAGCCGGTACACCTCCGCATAGAGGCCCACCGTGTCGCCCGGCTCGAACACGAGCGAAGTGAACGGCCTCAGACGCGGGTCATCCGGGGCGTCGGGCGTAGCCTGGGGCCGGAAGGGCCGTGAGGTCAGGATATCCGACAGGACCGGTCCGGCGGGAGGAACCTGCGCCGGAAGCCTGTAGCGGGCACGGCCGGCCGTGGCGGACGAGTCACCGAGCAGCTCGATGCTGTAGACGAACGTGCCGGCTGCCGTGCGGGCGAAAAGCCACGCGCGGGCCGTGTCACCGTCCAGTTGCGCCTCGACCGTGCTGCCCACCCGCCGTGTGAAAGCGGAGTCATATAGAAACAGGCCGGCGTGTGGCGGTGCAGGGACCTGCCCGCGCACCCCGGCCTCGTTGCGGGCGGGAGCGTCCGGATCGTCCGGACCAGGCTCATCGACCCTGTATTCCATGGCGGCATCGACGCGCACAAGCACGCTGTCGCCGCGCAGGAACCGCGTCACCTGGTGCGCGGGCTCGAGCACGCGCTGGACGCCCTGGACCGTGTAGGCGGAGCGCGCGCGGGCCGCATAGAGCAGGGGCCTCTCACCGGGATCAGGCTGCGTCGGCACGCCGGCGCTCGGTCGCGCTGGCGCATAGGCCCGCTGGGCCGTATCCCAGTATTCGACCATTCCGCCGCCCGTGGAGCCGACCGCTGCCTGTCGTGCGCGGGTGGTCGGCACGCCGTAGCGCACGGTGAGCTCATCGAGGTCCGCACCCCAGCGCACCATGCCGGCCACGAGGGGGACGTCGGCCAGGAGGTCCGCCTCCACGTGACGAGCGACGTGCTCGTTCCACCGCTCGTTTTCGGGCGTGAGCCAGAACGGGTCCGCCATCAGCCAGAAGCGCCGCTCATACTCCGCGCGCTCCGTCTCGCTCATGCGTCGTACGAGTCGGCGCTCGGCAGGGTCGAGGAGCCATGAGGGATCGAGCCAGTGGCGTCGCTCATCCGCGTCGAGGCGCGCCAGTCCGTTCAGGAAGTGACGCTCGGCACGAATCCCGGTCCCCGCCCAGTGGGTGGCGAGGCCCTGGAGCAGCTCACCCCACAGCGTGTCGCCGGAGAGCGCGGCGAACGCTCCTGCGGCCGACGCGGCCTCTGCGGCGCGGCCGTCACGGATGAGCAGGCGTACGAGCGGCCCGGCGGCCGAACGTTCCGCAGGAGCGGCCGAGAAGTATCGGCGGATGGCCTCGACGGCCTCACGCCGGGCGTCGATCGTGCGTGCGGCCTCATCATCCACCCGTGCGGGGCGTGTCGTGGTCGAGTCGAACCGGAGACAGAACCGGCCGACGATCTCGTCACACTCGGTGCCGGCGTTGCCGGTCCAGGTCAGAGGCGCGAGGCGGCGGGAGAGCCGCTCGAATCGCGCCTCGGCCTGGCGGGCACGATCGCGCAACGCCTCGACGGAGTCGGCGGGCAGGGCCGCACCGACCTGCAGCACGAGGGCGAGATTCAGAAGAGCGTGCACGGCAATAGTGTAGTGGACTTTTTCTTGCGTCCGCGCGATCCCAATGGAGTCCGTATCACCGGAGGTCCTGCCATGAGTCGAGCCCAACCCGGCGCCGTCATCGTCGATCAGCTGCGCGACCGGATCGTCACCGGTCTCTACTTCGGAAACTGGCAGCCCGGCGAACGCCTGCCAAGCATACGCGACATTGCCGACGCCGAATCGGTCGACCGGAAGACGGCCGCGGCCGCCTACCACCGGCTCGAAGAAGAGGGCCTGGTGCAGGTCAAGGCCCGATCCGGTGTGTTCCTGCGCGACGAGCGCGAGAACGGATCGCGCAACGGGGCGGGCGGCCCGCTGGAGAAGCTCCAGCGACGGTGGCTGAAGAACACGTACGATGGCGCGCGCGCGCTCGGGCTGGATACCGATACGGTGCTGCGCCTGTTCGGCGCAGTCGCGGAGGTGGAGGCGACGCCGATCCCGGTCGTGGAGGAGGACCCCGCCACCGCCCGGACCGTGGCGGAAGAGCTCCGCGAGTGCGTGGGCATCGACGCGCGTCCGGTCGGCCTCGCGGAAGTGACGGCCCGGGGGTCGATGTTCGCTCACACCTCGTTCGCCGTGACGACGCCCTATTACGCGGCGCGGGTGAGCATGGCGATGCCCCACAGACCGCTCATCATTGCAACGCTGTCGCTGGATCTGCTGCACGGTCTGATGGAGCGTGCGGCCGGCGGCACCATCCTCGTGACGGTGCCCAGTCAGTGGATCGCGTCGCGCGTCGAGTCCGCGCTGCGGCAGCGGGCGCCGAACATGGAGCGGACGCGCGTCGTGGTTGCCGACCCGGCAACCGACCTCCAGCAGCTGCGCCGCGACGCGTCATGCGTGTTCGTCTGGCCGGGCTGCGATGATGTCCTGTCGGCATTCGAGGGCGACGAGTGCGTGAAGCCGGTACGCCTGCTCTCGGAAGCGACGACCGATCGCGTGCGCACCGCCGTGCTCGATGCGGCGCTGCGCAGCCTCAGCGTCAATACAGGCACTCCGACGGCCGTCGCCGTCTAGCCCTGAAGCGGAGGAATCCGACCATCGCCGCGGCTCCCGGGTGGGGGCCGCGGCGATGGTCGTCAATACGTCCAGCGCCGACGCAGCTCGATGAGCAGCTGCTGCTGCGGGTCCTGAAGCGGCAGCGCGAACACGGACGACCGCAGGCCGCGCCCGCGGTAGACCGGTTCGAGTGCGAGACGCAGACGTGAGCGGCGATCGAACGACCAGTCGAGGCGTATCGCGAACGTGCCGACATCCGTCTCATCCCCGAACAAACCGTCCAAAGCCGTTTGCAGCGTCAGGAAAACGTCCGGCAGGATCTGCTTGCCCGCCACGATCGTGGTCGGCGCCTCACCGCCCAGCAGGCTTTGCCCGACGTTCACCTGGAGGATGTCCAGCCCGAGGCCGCCGAGCGAGCGTTCCAGCTCGAGCGAAACCAGGTCGAAGAACCCGCCGAAGTACGTCTGCTGCAGCAGCTGGTCACCCGGGAGGGCGTCACCGCCGAGCGTGGAACTGGACGCACCGAACATCAGGAAGCTCAGCAGCTCGGATTCCGCGATCTGACCGGTCTGCCCGCCCGCGAGCTGGAGCGTCGGCGTCTCGGCGGTGCCGGTGATACGCACGTCGACGTCCAGCTGTCGACCCTCCTGATCGAGGACGATGCGACGGGCGGTGACATCGATGGCGGGATTGGGCGATGGCTCGCCGCGGAAGCGGACCTGCGCGGACACGATGTCGAAGCGTCGGATGACGGGCCCGGCAATCAGCGTGTACTGCCCGCGCGTGCCTGACAGGGTTCCGGTGATGGGCGTGGCCTCACCGCTCTTGTTCACGATCAGCTCGCCGGCCAGCTGTGCCTGTGCCTGGTAGGC